>JARCRQ010000101.1 GCA_029850585.1 Sideroxydans sp. | reverse complement strand
AGCGTGTACAGAGCAGCCAGCCAACTAATTTTTCAACCGTGCGTATTGACAGATAACCATGCCAGAACTCCCCGAAGTAGAAATCACCCGACGCGGACTGGAAGAACATATGGTCGGCGCAACCATCCTTGATATCGTCGTGCGTAATCCCAAACTGCGCTGGCCGATACCTGATTTGCCAGTGCTAGGTCGCGTCATAAAAAGCCTAAAACGCCGCGCCAAATACCTACTGCTGGATTGCGGCAACGGCACGCTGATTTTGCATCTCGGTATGTCGGGCAGCCTGCGCATTCTGCCTAGCGGTACGCTTGCCGCGTTACCCGCAAGGGGCATGTCCGGGGTGTCCCCGCAGCTACGCTGCGACCCTCCCGCCATCCACGATCACTTCGATTTAATTTTGAATAACGGCAAGCTCATGCGCCTGCGCGACCCGCGTCGTTTTGGCGCGGTGTTATGGCATGAGGGCGACATCCACACGCATCCCTTATTAGCCAGCCTCGGCCCTGAACCCCTAGAAGAAAATTTCCACGCGCGCTATCTGCATCAGGCGTTACGCGGTCGCACCATCGCGATTAAACAAGCCATCATGGACAATCATTTAGTGGTCGGCGTGGGCAACATCTACGCCAACGAATCGCTGTTTCGCAGCGGCATCAAACCAACACTCGCGGCGGGAAAACTCAGCCTCGCACGCTGCGAAAAATTAGTGATTGAAATCCGCGCCACCCTGCTCGCGTCCATAGCAAAAGGCGGCAGCACCCTGCGCGACTTCGTCCACAGCGACGGCAGCAGCGGCTACTTCCAGCAAGCGTATTTCGTCTATGGCAGAACAAATGAACCCTGCCGAACATGCGGTGCAAAAATTCTGCAAATCAAGCAAGGACAACGGTCAAGTTTTTACTGCGGGGTTTGTCAGCATTAGCCATACTTTAATATGGCTATTTGTATTTTTGCGTGCTAATCTTTACTCATGGCTAAAACTAATTTTGAATGGGATGCCGCGAAAAACACCCTCAATCTAGAGAAGCATGGCGTTTCATTTCAGCTTGCCCAATATGCGTTTGCCGACCCGCTGCGGGTCATCGCACAAGATGAAAGTCATAGCCAAGCCGAAGCGCGCTTTTATTGTTTTGGCGTAGTTGAAGGTGGCATTTTGACGGTACGATTTACTTATCGCGCTGCGGTTATTCGAATTATCGGCGCGGGTTACTGGCGCAAAGGAAAGGCAATATATGAACTCGAAAATAAAATACACGAATGAGCCTCTAGGTGATGTCAAAGTTATTCCCGATTTTTTACCCTCAATCGCGGAGTTAGCTTTTAACGAAGAGGGCGTAAAAATCACGCTGGCATTAAGCAAAAAGAGTGTGGATTTTTTTAAGTCGGAAGCCGATAAAAACCACACCCAATATCAACGCATGATACGTCGCCTACTTGATGCTTACGTTGATGCGCATAGCACTCGAAGTGTGCCGTAACGTCATTCGCTATGAAAAAACCAGGCACATTTGAACAAGAAATTTTGACCGCCTATGAAAATGGCGAATTGAAATCCACCTCACCGTCAAAAGCTAAACTCGCCCAATTCAAAGCCGCAGCAACCGCCACGATACTGCTTTTAGCCCTTGCCACGCCTGCCGTTGCGGCAAATCTGCCGCGCCCCGCGCATGTGCTGATGGTCATCGAAGAAAATAAAAGTTTCTCGCAAATACTGAATATGCAGCACGCCAATTCCACCATCGCTGCGCTGGCGAAACGCGGCAGGGTGTTTACTCAGTCGTATGGCGTGACGCACCCTAGTCAGCCGAATTATTTGGCGTTGTTCGCGGGTGATACGCAGGGCGTGAGCAGCAATGCATGTGGCTATAGTTTTAGCAGCGACAGCCTTGCCAGTCGCTTACAGGACAAGGGCTTGAGCTTCACTAGCTTTGCTGAAGGCTTGCCTGAAGAGGGCAGTTTGGCGTGTATGAATGGTGGCTATCAGCGCAAACATAATCCCGTTACAAATTGGCAAGGCACACGTTTGCCTGCTGCGATGAACCAACCGTTTAGCGCATTTCCTGACGATTTTTCTAAGCTGCCGACCGTGGCGTTTGTGATTCCTGACCAAAATAACGACATGCACGATGGCAGTTTTGAAACCGCTGACGCTTGGCTAAAAACCCACATTGAGCCTTATCTAGAATGGGCGTTTAAGCACAACAGCTTGTTGATTTTGACTTGGGATGAAGATGATGGCAGCGAAAATAATCGCGTCGTCACCTTGTTTATCGGACCAATGGTGAAGGTCGGCGCGAGCGCGCAACGCATCGACCATTACAGCGTGTTACGCACGATGTTAGATTTTTATAAATTGCCCGCACTCGGCAAAAGCCACGATGCGAAAGCGATTACAGGCATTTGGCAAAAACACTAAGCACACATTCAGCGCGTAAAAAAACCACGCTAACTTCGCGTGGTTTTTTTATTTTGCAGCACAATTTATTTGCCTTTAGCCGCCATCAATTTTTCATACTTGGCTTGCAACTGCTCGTCCGTTTCAGGATTTTTCAAATCCAATGGAATGCAATCTACTGGGCAGACTTCCACGCATTGCGGCGTGTCGTAATGCCCCACGCATTGCGTACATTTATTTGGGTCGATGACGTAAATACTGTCGCCTTGCGAAATCGCATCGTTCGGGCATTCAGGTTCGCACACATCGCAGTTGATACATTCGTCGGTGATTAACAGTGACATTTTTTCTTCCTCTTGATTACAATTTTTTAATGAACTTTTGTTGTAGTTTTTCGACTACATTTGGCGAAACAAACTTGCTCACATCGCCGCCAAATCTCGCCACCTCGCGCACCATGGTCGCGGAAATAAACGTATATTTTTCGGCGGGGGTTAAAAATAGCGTTTCCATTTCAGGATACAAATTACGGTTCATGCCAGCTAATTGAAATTCGTATTCAAAGTCTGAAACGGCGCGTAAACCACGCAGCACCACTCGCGAATTTTGCGCTTGCACAAAGCTCATCAGCAGCCCATCAAAGCCTTCTACGCGCACCTTCGGCTGATTCGCAAACACCTCGCGCGCCATCGCCACACGCTCCTCCAAATTGAATAACGTATTAACGCGACTGGCTGCGACCGCGACCACCACTTCGCCGAACAAACCAGCGGCACGATGCACCACGTCTTCGTGCCCTTTGGTGATGGGATCAAACGTCCCTGGATACACGACTTTTATCATATCAAGCAGCTTGGTTAATTTTGAGTAATTGGTAATGCACTTGCCCCGCCTTGCCCGCCTTCACGACTTGCCAGTTATCTGGCGCGCTAATTGGCGCACCAGACTCAACATACAGCACGCCATCAGCCGTCAAACGCGCGGGCAAAATCTCGAACAAACGCGCTAAAAAATTGCTTTGAAACGGCGGGTCGATAAAAATAATATCGTATTGCTGTTTATCGCGGGGCGCGAATTCTAGCCCATCTTGGCAATAGGCGGACACGTTGCGCAACGCTAATTTTTCAATGTTCGCTTTTAAGCTGCGACACACAGCGGCATTGCTTTCTATCATCGTCACGCGCGCCGCCCCTCTTGAGGCGGCTTCAAAACCCAGCGCGCCGCTGCCCGCAAATAAATCCAAACAACTGCGTCCGTGCAGCGTTTGTCCCAGCCAATTAAATAATGTCTGACGCACGCGATCGGGCGTGGGGCGCAAGCCTTCCGCATCGGGAAAGGTGATGACGCGGCTGCGCAATTCGCCGCCGTTGATTTTGACTTTATTTATTTTGCTACTCCTACTGGTGCGCCCACCATCACGGTTGCCATGTGTTGCGGGTCGATATGGCGTTGGAACGCGTCGCGAATTTGTGCCACGGTAATGCGCTCAACTTGTGCTGAGAAATCATCCAGATAAGTCAGCTTCATATCGTAAAAGCCAATCATGGAAAGGTAATCGAGTATCTTTTTATTACTGTCGATACGCAGCGGAAAGCCACCCACGATATTTTGCTTTGCCGCGCGCAATTCTTTTTCTGTCGGCCCTTTAGCAACAAAATCTGCCAAGGTTTTACGCACCAAAATCAGCGCGTCATCGGCTTGTTCTTTTTTGGTTTGCAAGCCGATTTGAAACGCACCCGTTTGTTTGAGCGGCATGAAATAGCTATACACGCTGTAAGCCAGCCCGCGCTGCTCGCGCACCTCATTCATCAAGCGCGACACAAAACCGCCACCACCCAAAATGTAGTTGCCGACATAGAGCGCGAAATAGTCAGGGTCGTTGCGCGACATCCCTGGCGCGCCAAGCAGAATGTGGCTTTGCGTGGCGGGATGAGCGATGCGTTGCTCACTCGCGGCGATGTTTTTCGCAACGTCAGGCATCGCCGCAACAACATCCGATTTTGGCAATTCGCCTGTCAGTTGCTGCGCCATCGCTTCGGCTTCTGCGCGCGAAACATCTCCCATAATTGCAACGACCGCGCGCGCCGCGTTGTAATGCGTACGGTAAAAATTTTGCAAATCTTGCGCGGTAATTGTCTCCACCGATGCGACTTCGCCCGACACCGACTGCGCATAGGGATGCTCGCCATACACCGCTTTTTGAAAGGCTTTATCGGCGATATGTTCCGGCTTGGTTTCCGCTTCTTTCAAACCCGCTATCACCCGCGTTTTTTCGCGCGTCAAAATATCCGCCTCGTACAGCGGGTGTTGCAACACCTGCGCCATCATCGCCAAAGCCTGAGTGCGCACGCCGTGCTGACTCAAAGTGCGCAAAGAAATACTGGCGCGATCTTGATCAAAACTGCCGCCCAATTGCGCGCCCAAATCCGCCATGCCGCGCGCGGTGTCGTCCTCGCTCAAGCCTTGCGAACCCAAGTCCAGCAAGTGATGCGCGAGTCCCGCCACACCAGATTTTTGCGCGCTATCAAAGCTACTTCCCGCTGGCACACTGACGGCGACATCGAGCATGGGAATGTCGTGATCTTCGACAAAGAGCACTTTCGCGCCGCTGGCACTTTGCCAATGCTGAATCTGCGGAGTCGCCAAAGCCGTACTACTAAAGGCACACAAGGCGATGGCAATAATTTTGAGGGGATTAGTGAGCATGGAAATTTCCTTCAGCACGTTTAGGTTTATCACTCAAAGGTTGCGGTTCAAGCACCGCAATGGTGAGCACGTCGTCTTGCAAAATATCTTTCGCGGCTTGCTGAACTTGCTCCGCCGTCACCGCTTGAATTTTTTCCAGCATCACAGGAATCGCTTGATAGCCCAAGCCTATACTTTCCATTTGCCCGATTTGCATGGCGCGATAAAACGTCGAATCGAGCTTGTAAACCTCGCCCGCCATCACTTGCGCTTTAACGCGTTGCAGCTCATCGGCGGTCACGCCGTCTTTGACCAGCAGTGCGATTTCAGCGCGTATCGCAGCTTCTAATTCCGCCACAGTTTTGCCCGTTGAAGGCGTAGCTTCCAGCGTGAATAAAGCTGGGCCACGCGCGGCGGATTCGTAACCTGCACCCGCTTCGCTGGCGATTTGTTGTTCGCGCACCAAATGTTTATTAAGCCGCGCCGCATCATTGCCGCTCAAGATGCCCGCCAACACTTCCAAGGCATAAGGCTGACTTTCCGCAGCGGGATTTTTCAAGGTCGGCGCGTGATAGTTCAGCACCAATTGCGGCAATTCGGCGGGAGCTTTGACCACCATGCGCTTGATGCCGAGCTGCGCAGGTTCAGTCCAGACACGGCGGGTAGGTAAAGCGCGCTTAGGAATTTTTCCGTAATAGCGTTGCGCCAAAGCGAACACCTCGGCGGCTTTCACGTCACCCGCAATCACCAGCGTAGCGTTGTTGGGCGCGTACCAACGGCTGTACCAAGTTTGCGCATCGGCGACCGTCATCGCTTGCAAATCGCTCATCCAACCGATAACGGGATGATGATAGGGATGCTCCAAATAAATCGCCGCCATCATTTTTTCCTGCATCAAACCCGCCGCCTGATCGTCGGTGCGCCAGCGGCGTTCTTCCATAATTACTTTAATTTCTTTGCCAAACTCGGCGGCGGATAAATTCAAGTTGTGCATACGATCCGCTTCCAACTGCATCGCCAGCGGCAATTTAGATTTATGCAATTGCTGAAAATACGCGGTGTAATCGTTGCTGGTAAAAGCATTTTCACGTCCGCCCGCCGCCGCGATGCGCTTGGAAAATTCGCCCACGGGTACGGCGTGCGTGCCTTTGAACATCATATGTTCCAAGACATGTGCGACACCTGACACGCCGCTTTGCTCGTCCATGCTGCCCGCTTTGTACCAAATTTGCTGCACCACCACGGGCGCGCGATGGTCTTCATCGACCACCACTTTTAGCCCATTGGATAAGGTGTGTTCATAGATTTTTGCCTGCGCAGCAGGCGCGCTCAGCAGCAACGCGGACAAGCCGAGTAAAAGAATTTTCATCACTATCGCCTTATGGGGGTTATTCAGAATAAAATGCCGCGCGCATTATCCGACAATTTTTAGCCTAGTCCATCCTGAATTGATGTTTAGTTTCCTCAAGAAAAAACCCACCGCCGACACGCCCGCCAACAACAATTGGATCGCACGCCTGAAATCAGGCTTAGCGCGCACAGGCTCGCAATTTGGCGAGCTATTTAGTCGCGGCGGCAAAATCGACGACGAGCTGTATGAAGAATTAGAAACCATCCTGATTACCTCGGACGTTGGAATGGATGCCACGCGCAGCTTGCTCGCCGAGCTACGCCGCGTGGTTAAAGAACAAAAGCTCACTGAAGCGGCTGAACTCAAACAAGCCTTGGCGGCGTGTTTACTCAAGCTACTCGAACCCTTAGCACAACCGCTGCAAGCACACGCGCACAAGCCCTACGTCATCATGTTGGTCGGCGTGAATGGTGCGGGCAAAACCACCTCCATCGGCAAGCTGGCGAAGCATCTACAAGGGCAAGGCTTGTCGGTGTTGCTGGCGGCGGGCGACACCTTTCGCGCAGCGGCGCGCGAGCAACTCATCACTTGGGGCGAGCGCAACAACGTTGCGGTGATTGCACAACAAAGTGGCGACGCCGCAGCGGTGATGTTCGATGCCATTCACGCCGCACAAGCGCGCAACATTGATGTGGTGTTGGCGGACACGGCGGGACGCTTGACCACGCAATTAAACCTGATGGAAGAAATCAAAAAGGTCAAACGCGTCATCGCCAAAGTCATCCCCGACGCGCCGCATGAAGTGTTGCTGGTGCTGGATGCCAACACCGGACAAAACGCATTGAGCCAAGTCAAAGCCTTCGATGCCGCGCTCGGCGTGACGGGTTTAATCCTCACCAAACTAGACGGCACGGCGAAGGGTGGCGTGATTGCGGCGATTGCCAAAGCGCATCCGATACCCGTGCGCTTTATCGGCGTAGGCGAAAGTTTGGACGACCTGCGCCCCTTCGATGCCCATGATTTTGTCAGCGCGTTATTAGGGCTAGAGGCATGATTTCTTTTAAGCAAGTACGCAAGCGTTACCCCAGTGGCTATGAGGCTTTGAGTAATGTTTCGTTTGAGATTGCAACGGGCGAAATGGCTTTTTTGACGGGGCATTCGGGCGCGGGGAAAAGCACCCTATTGAAGTTGGTGGCGGGGATAGAGCGTCCCAACTCTGGCAGCGTGTTGGTCAGTGGGCAAAACGTCGGCGTACTCAAGCCCGCTGCATTACCTTTCCTGCGCCGCAATCTCGGCATCGTGTTTCAAGACCACAAGCTGCTGTTCGATCGCAACGTGTTTGACAATGTGTTATTGCCTTTGCAAATCGGCGGTTTCGAACATCGCGAAAGTGCCAAACGAGTACGCGCCGCGCTGGATAAAGTAGGCTTGCTCAAGCGCGAAAAAGCTAATCCGATTGCGCTATCGGGCGGCGAGCAACAACGCTTGTGTATCGCGCGCGCGATTGTGAATCGCCCGACTATTTTGTTGGCGGATGAACCGACGGGCAACCTAGATGCCGACTACGCGCAAGACATTATGGAAATTTTCAAATCGTTTCATCAGGTCGGCGTAACGCTGCTAATTTCCACCCACGATGCGGGCGTGCTGCGCAATCACGACAAAGTGCGCGTACTCAATCTCAAGCAAGGCGTGTTGCAATTAAACGAAGCAGGTGTGGCATGAAGCACTGGCTCACGCAACATCGCCTCGTGATGCGCGCAACGTTGCGCCGCATTTTTAATCCGCCCGTGGCAGGCGCGCTCAACATTATGGTGATTGGCATCGCGCTGAGTTTGCCTGCGGGAATGTATGTGCTGCTGCAAAATGCGCAAAATCTACTGCAACAATTTTCGACTACGCCGCAACTGAGCGTGTTCTTAAATTTATCGGCAAAAGCGGACGACATCGA
>JARCRQ010000100.1 GCA_029850585.1 Sideroxydans sp. | reverse complement strand
ACTCAAGCTCATAAAAAGCGCGCGATTATCCCACAGCCAATAAAGCGCACGGTAGTTAAGACGCGCCGCCCCGCAACGAGTAAAATCCGCGCCCTTTTCCGAAACCGCGCACCTTTCAAAATTCTTTATTTAGGATGAAGCGCAAGGAGCCCCGCATAACCAGCGACTTGCCAGCTTGCTGGCTTAGTCGAATGGCTAGTTGTTTCATCAGCGAATGACGCGGGCATATCGGTAGATAGACTAGGAATGAGCGACAACGAAGTTGCGGCGAGACTTACCTTTAGGTTAGTCGTAGCCAAGACATAGTTTTATATGTCGCCTAAATAATGAATTTTGAAAGGTGCGCAATGGCGATTCAATGGTTTCCTGGTCATATGAATTCGGCGCGCAACAAAGCCGCCGAAACGATGGAATTTACCGATGTCATCATCGAAGTGTTGGACGCGCGCGCGCCTGAGGCGAGTCGCAATCCGATGATAGAAGAGCTGCGTTTGCATCGCCAACGCCCGTGCTTAAAAATTCTCAACAAAGCCGATTTAGCGGACCCCATTGCGACGCAAGCGTGGTTGGCGTTTTACAACCAACAAGCCCATGTTAAAGCGGTCGCCTTGAGTTGCAAAAATGCCAGCGACGCGGCGCGTATTCCCAATCTGTGTCAGCCCTTAGCACCACATCGCGACGACAATCACAAGCCACTGCGCTTGATGATTATGGGCATTCCCAACGTGGGTAAATCGACGCTGATGAACACCTTGCTGAAACGTCGCGTGGCGAATGTGGGCGACGAACCTGCGGTGACTAAGTCACAACAAAAGCACAATTTTAATGGACACATGATGCTCACCGATTCGCCCGGTTTGTTGTGGCCGAAAATCGAAAATCCTAATGATGGTTTATTGCTCGCGGCGATACATGCGATTGGGCGCAACGCCACCATAGACGAAGAAGTGGCGGCGTTTTTAGGCGACATTTTGCTAGCGCGCTACCCTGCGCAATTAGTAGCACGTTACAAAATTGCGCTGCATACGGCTGACGGCAGTCTGTTGGACGGCATCGGTTTGGTTGAAGCGATTGCCAAAAAGCGTGGCTGTTTGTTGAAAAGCAAAGGGCGCGCGGGCGAGCTAGACATCGAAAAAGCCGCGATGATTTTGCTCACCGACTATCGCGGTGGCACGTTAGGACGCATCAGCCTAGAAACCCCAGCAACGCGCGCCGCGCTGATGCTCGTGCCAGTTATCGAATTGCCCAATCTGCAAACTGAGATTTAATCGTCCTGCTCGTCAGACCCAAACACAGCCATTCGCCCGCGCTTCCGCATGGCAAAAATAAAACCCTAAAAGTTTAGGGTTTTTGACTTAAATCAATATCACTGTTTTTACCGCACCGTATTCTTCGCCCGTCTTTGGCATTCCGCTGAGGGTATTTAGGAGAGTATGAAAATGAAAAAACAAGCATGGATGACAATGACGGTCATTGCCGCAACTTTGATTGCAGGCGCAGCACACGCAGCAGCGGGTGATTATTTAGTGCGCGGTCGCGTGATTTCGGTACAGCCTGCCTCAAGTTCCGCGCCTGTTACGGGCGTTAGCGTTGCCAATCAAGCCACTTTAGAAGTCGATGTCACCCGTTTTTTAACCAACAATGTTGCCGTGGAATTGATTGCGGCGACGACTAAACATGATGTTTTATCTGCTGGCTCTAAGATTGGTACAGTAGGCGTGTTGCCACCGACTTT
The DNA here is from genome assembly GCA_029850585.1 of Sideroxydans sp. GTDB lineage: Bacteria > Pseudomonadota > Gammaproteobacteria > Burkholderiales > Gallionellaceae > Gallionella. The sequence continues at coordinate 50,546 of JARCRQ010000100.1, read as the reverse complement.
GACGGTGCAATACCACTTTATGCCTGAGGCGGCGATTCGTCCTTACGCGGGTGCGGGCTTGAACTACACGCGTTTTTACAGCGTAAATTTGCCAGCAGGTTTAGATGTCAGCAAGAATAGTTTTGGTGGCGCATTGCAAGCGGGCGTGGACTTTCAAGTTAATAAAGATGTGTTCATCAACTTGGATGTGAAGAAAATTTTTATGAAGACTGATGTCACGTCAAATGGCAATTATTTGACTACTTTGACCATCAATCCCGTGGTGATTGGTTTAGGCGTAGGCATGAAGTTCTAAGCATTTAAGCGCGTTCAGGGCAATAAAAAATCGTGGCTAGACCACGATTTTTTATTGCCCTGAATTTATCGAGCGATGTTGCTAGCCTTACACGCCTAGCAACTGTATCGCCCAGAACGCTAAAAATCCTGCGAACAGCACCAAGGTGGAGATGGGTTTTTCTTCGACTTCGTGCGCTTCAACGAGCAGTTCGTCGGTGACCAAATACAACAAGGCGGCGGCACTGAATGCCAGCGCACCCGCAATCAACGCCGCCGATGCCCCCGCCAACAAATAGCTGCCGAGCAGGGCAAAAATAAACACCGTCGCACCCAATGCCCCCGAAATTGCCACGATGCGCCAGCCTTTGCTGGCTTCGGATGCGAGTGCCATGCCTAAAAATAATAGCTCAACCGACAAGCCGATTGCCAACACCGTGCCCGTGCTGCCGCCCGCTGCGAAACCTGCGCCGATAATAAAACCATCGGTTGCTACATCCACAAACGTCGCGATTAACAAGCCCAAACTTAAGCTCGCCACAGCGGTGGACGCGGCGGCTTGATGCTCTAAACGCAGCGTCCATAATTTGATGCCGTACATAAACACACTACCCAAAGCGAACGCGCCGATGAGCACGCTGGCGGGCGCGTGCTCCCGTTCGATTTCGGGCAACAATTCCACTGCCAACGCCGCCAAAATGACCCCTGCGGCAAAATGTTGAATCATGCTGCGCGCCTGATGTGACGGACTCCAAAAGGCTGCCAATACGCCGCCTAGCAAGGCAATGACGGCGGGAATCGCCATGATTAAAAAGTCGTGTGAGTGCATATTATTTTTTGTAATGGGTAAAAGAAGGCGCGCACTTTAGCAGCAATTTTTCTGTGCAGGTTTGCTGCTACCATCGCATCCCATTTAATCGCCACAGGAGTTGCTGCCATGTCATACACTTCCTTAAATCAAGCCGCGCTCGACCAACTATTTTTTGACGCGCACACGCTCAATGCTTGGCAAGAAAAGCCTGTCGCCGACGAGTTGCTGCATCGCTTGTACGACATGCTGCGTATGGCTCCCACCTCGATGAACTGTAGCCCGATGCGCCTTGTGTTTGTCAAATCTGCCGCTGCGAAAGCGCAGCTCAACGACGCGCTGATGGAAGGCAATCGGGCTAAAACATTGCGCGCGCCAGTTACCGCGATTATTGCTTTTGATACGCAGTTTTATACGCAACTGCCGAACTTGTTTTTGCCCAATCCGAAAGCGCGTGAGATGTTTGAAAACAACGCGGCATTGGCGGAGCTGACCGCGTTCCGCAACGGCACATTGCAAGGCGCGTATTTGATGATTGCGGCGCGGGCATTGGGGCTGGATTGCGGGCCGATGTCGGGTTTTGATAACGCCAAAGTCGATGAATTATTTTTTGCAGGAACGAGCGTGAAATCCAACTTCTTGTGCAACTTAGGTTACGGCGATGCAGCAGGTATTTATTCGCGTGGCGCACGTTTAAGTTTTGCGCAAGCCTGTCGTATTGCTTAGTGCCGCCCGCACCGCGCGCTTGCGTGTTCGCGCACCCAACACAGGGTCAATGCGCGCATAACCGCTACTTAGTCAGCGCAACATCAAGGGAAATCTCACTCTTGAAAGCTCACGACTCGCCCCCATTTCTCGCCCACTGATTTTTATTACCTCAGATTTTTATTACCTCGAAAGGGCTGCTATGACAGAAAGTACGACTGTAAATCGCGAAACGATGGGCTTCCAGACCGAAGTCAAACAACTGCTGCAACTGATGATTCATTCGCTGTATTCCAACCGCGAGATATTCCTGCGCGAACTGGTCTCGAATGCCTCGGATGCCTGCGATAAGTTACGCTTCGAGGCACTGCACAATGCCGCGTTGTTCGAGAATGATTCCGAATTAAAAATCCGCATCGCGTATGACGAGGCTGCCAAAACGCTGACCATCAGCGACAACGGTATCGGCATGAGCCGCGACGAAGTCATCAATAATCTTGGCACGATTGCGAAATCCGGCACACGCGATTTCTTTTCTAAATTGAGTGGCGATCAACAAAAAGATGCCAGCTTAATCGGGCAATTCGGCGTGGGTTTTTACTCCGCATTTATCGTTGCCGACAAAGTCACGGTGCGCTCGCGTCGTGCGGGTGAAAGCGCGGATCAGGGCGTGTGCTGGGAGTCGGATGGCGGTGGCGAATTCACGATTGAAATGGCGGAACAAACTGCGCGCGGCACGTCTATCACGCTGCATTTGCGCGACGATCAGGGCGATTTGTTGAGCGGTCAAAAGCTGCGTTCCATCGTGCATAAATATTCCGATCACATTGTGCAACCCATCGTGATGAACAAGGAAGAATGGAAGGGCGGCGCGCAAGTTATCACGGCAGAAGATGAGACGGTGAATCAGGCTTCGGCGTTGTGGGCGCGTGCTAAAAATGAAATTTCTGACGAGGAATATCAGGCGTTTTATCAGCACGTCGGACACGATTATGAGGACGCGCTGGCATGGTCGCACGCGCGTGTTGAAGGTCGTCAGGAATACACGCAATTGCTCTACATTCCGGCGCACGCGCCTTTGGATATGTGGGATCACAACGCGCGTCACGGCGTGAAATTGTATGTGCGCCGCGTGTTTATCATGGACGATGCCGAGCAGTTGTTGCCGCCGTATTTGCGCTTTGTGCGCGGCGTGGTGGACTCCAGCGATTTGCCGCTAAATGTGTCGCGCGAAATTTTGCAAGAGTCGAAAGACATCGAAGCGATGCGCAAAGGTTGCACGAGCAAAGTGCTGGGTTTGTTGGCTGATTTAGCAACGAATGATAAAGAAAAATTCGCCACTTTCTGGGCGCAATTCGGTCGCGTGTTGAAAGAAGGGACGGGACAAGATTTCGCCAATCAAGAAAAGATTGCGGGCTTGCTGCGCTTCGCTTCCACGCACTCCGACACGGAAGAACAAAACGTTTCGCTCGCCGATTATGTGGCGCGCATGAAAGAAGGTCAGGACAAGATTTACTACATCACTGCCGAGACATTTAACGCAGCGAAAAACAGCCCGCATCTGGAAGTGTTCCGCAAAAAAGGCATCGAAGTTTTGTTGCTCACCGACCGCGTGGATGAATGGGTAGTCGGCTCATTGCCCGCGTTCTCCGGCAAGTCGTTGGTGTCGGTTGCCAAAGGCGGATTGGACTTAGGCAAGTTGGAAGACGAAGCCGAAAAACAAGCGCAAGAAAACTTGGCGACTGACCATCAAGAACTTATCGCAAAAATCAAAACTAGCCTCGCCGAGCGAGTTAAAGAAGTGCGCGTCACGCATCGCTTAACCGACTCGCCCGCGTGCTTGGTTGCCGACGACAACGACATGAACGCCAACATGATGCGTATGTTAAAAGCCGCAGGACAAAAAGTACCAATCAGTTTGCCGATACTAGAAATTAACGCCACGCATCCAGTGGTGGTGCGTCTGAACACCGAGCAAAAACATTTCGATGATTGGGCAGCGGTGCTGTTTGAACAAGCCTTGTTAGCGGAAGGTGGGCAGCTGGATGACCCAGCCGGATTTGTAAAACGTGTCAATCATTTGATGCTGAATATGGGCGCGTAATTTGTCGGGAAATTAAAATCTAAAGCATGAAAAAGGCTAGCCATACGGCTAGCCTTTTTCATGTGCAACGTATGGCTTTAACCCAGTTGTTGTCCGTGTTCGCGCGTAGCAAAGAACTGCACTTTAGGCCAACGCTCTTGCGCTAATCGCAAATTCACACCCGTGTCGGCGAGGTAGGCGTAGTTGTCGTCCACGTCTTTTGCGAGGCGGTTGATGTTGGCTTTGACGAATTCGGCGAGGTGCGCTGCATCGGGGCAGGTGACCCAGCGCGCGGTGTGGATACCAGCGCGTTCAAATACGGCATCTACGCCGTACTCGGCTTTGAGTCTATGTTCGACGACTTCAAATTGTAGTTGTCCGACCGCACCTATCAGTAAGGTGTTATCGACCAGCGGCGCGAATACTTGCACCGCGCCTTCTTCACCCAATTGGCGTAAGCCTTTTTCTAATTGCTTGGCTTTCATCGGGTCGCGCAGACGCGCTCGGCTGAACAGTTCTGGTGCGAAATAGGGGATGCCTTTGAAGGTCAGAGCTTCGCCTTCGGTGAGCACATCGCCGATTTGTAATTGACCGTGGTTGTGCACGCCGATGATGTCGCCCGCGAACGCTTCATCTAAACGCGAGCGTTCGTTCGCCATAAAGGTCACGGCGTTGGCGAGTTTCATGTCCTTGCCAGTGCGGCGATGCTTGACCTTCATGCCGGATGTGTATTGACCGGAACACACACGCAAAAACGCGATGCGGTCGCGGTGGTTGGGATCCATATTGGCTTGAATTTTGAACACGAAACCAGTGAACGCTGCTTCGGTCGGTTGCACGATGCGTTTGTCGGTGGCGCGCGGCAAGGGTGCGGGAGCCCAATCGACCAAGGCGCGCAAAATTTCGCGCACACCGAAGTTGTTCACGCCTGAGCCGAAGAACACTGGCGACTGCTGACCTTTGAGGAATTCTTCCAGATCAAATGACGCGCCCGCGCCCATCACCAGCTCGGTTTCGTCGCGCATGATTTGCATTTCAGACGGTGCTTCTTCGTTCATCTTGTCGATGTCCGCGCCGCGCAAAACTTCCACTTCTTGATTGGCTTTTTCTTCGCCGGGAACGAAGCGCAGCACTTCGTCGTTGAGCAAGTGATACACGCCGCGAAAGCGTTTGCCCATGCCGATTGGCCAAGTCACTGGTGCGCATTTTATTTTTAACACCGATTCGATTTCATCCAACACTTCCAACGGATCGCGCACTTCGCGATCCATCTTGTTGATGAAGGTGATGATGGGTGTGTTGCGCAAGCGGCATACTTCCAGCAGTTTGATGGTCTGCGCTTCCACACCTTTGGCGGCATCGACCACCATCACGGCGGCATCCACGGCGGTCAGCACGCGATACGTGTCTTCGGAAAAATCTTGGTGACCCGGCGTATCGAGCAAGTTGATAACGCAATCGTCAAAGGTGAATTGCATCACCGAACTGGCGACCGAAATGCCGCGCTGCTTTTCAATTTCCAACCAGTCGGAAGTCGCATGGCGACCGCTCTTGCGCGCCTTCACCGTGCCCGCCATTTGTATCGCGCCACCGAATAGCAACAGCTTTTCGGTGAGCGTGGTTTTACCCGCATCGGGATGGGAAATAATCGCGAAAGTGCGGCGGCGGCTGACTTCGCGCACGATGCCGTTAGGACTTGCCACGAAGGTGCTGAGTGCTTCGACAGATTGGTTCATATTCGACTTACCGTTTGTTGGGCAACAATGCAAAAAGGCTCACCATATCTGGCAAGCCTTTTTTATATCGCCACAGAACTCTATGGGAACGTGCGCATACGCCACACTAAATTTGGTGGCCCGAGGCGGAATCGAACCACCGACACAAGGATTTTCAATCCTCTGCTCTACCGACTGAGCTATCAGGCCATTTTGTACACTCACAAACGATGTAGCCAGTTTGCGAAGTCGCGCATTATACCGATAGCGGCGAAAATGACAAACGACTTGTGAGATTTTTTATTGCGCAGCATATTTTTTGCACCCGTAGTACGCAAAATTGACAGCCCTCGCCAAAACACGGAAACTGCGCCTCGTGCCGATTTGACATCAGCTTGCGGGGCACGTTAAACATTCCAGCTAAAGCGAGGCAAACCTGCTCCGCTATAGCGCGCAGGTTTTTTGTTTTGGAGTCAACGTGAATTCTTCAGTCGGTATCGTCAGCGCGCAGCGCGCTATTTTTAATGCACCGTTCACTTGTAAAAGTGGCGCGGTGTTGGCGGGTTTTGAGTTGGTTTATGAAACTTACGGCAGCTTAAATGCCGCCAAATCCAACGCCATTTTAATTTGCCATGCCTTGTCGGGACATCATCACGTCGCGGGCTATTACGCCGACGAGCCGAAAAATATCGGCTGGTGGGACAACATGATAGGTCCTGGCAAACCCATCGACACCAATCATTTTTTTGTTATTGGCTTAAATAATCTGGGCGGCTGTCATGGCTCAACGGGCCCGTCCTCGATTAACGCCGCGACAGGCAAACCTTACGGCGCGGGCTTCCCTGTGGTGACGGTGGAAGACTGGGTGGCGACGCAAGCGATGCTGGCGGATTATTTGGGTGTGCAGCAATTCGCTGCGATTATCGGCGGCAGCTTGGGCGGAATGCAGGCGATGCACTGGGCATTGGCGCAGCCGCAACGCGTGCGGCATGTGTTGGCGATTGCCTCCGCGCCGCATTTGTCAGCGCAAAACATTGCCTTTAACGACGTGGCGCGCAACGCGATTTTGACCGACCCCGATTTTCATGGCGGCGACTATTACCAGCATCAAGTTGTGCCGACGCGCGGCTTACGATTGGCGCGCATGTTGGGGCATATCACTTATCTTTCTGACGATGCGATGGCAGATAAATTTGGTCGCGAATTGCGCCACGGTAAATTAAATTACAGCTACGACATCGAGTTCCAAATTGAATCGTATTTGCGTTATCAAGGCGATAAATTCGCCGCTTATTTCGACGCAAATACGTATTTGCTAATGACCAAAGCCTTGGATTATTTCGACCCCGCGCGCGACTATGCGGGCGACTTGAATCGCGCGTTTGCGCAAGCTGAGGCGAAGTTCTTAGTGGTGTCGTTCACCACCGATTGGCGGTTTGCGCCAGAGCGTTCGCGCGAACTGGTGCGTGCGCTGTTGCATAACAAACGCGATGTGAGTTATGCCGAAATTGCATCACAGCATGGTCACGACGCGTTCTTGATGGAAGACGCGCAATACCTCGCGGTGATGCGTAATTATCTGGACAATATCGCGCAGGAGTGTGCCGCATGAACGCCAACATTATTCAAGCTCGCCCCGACTTCGCCGCCATTGCCCAATGGATTCCGCACGGTTCATCGGTGCTGGATTTAGGCTGCGGCGACGGCAGTTTGCTGCGTTATTTGCGCGAGACGCGCGAGGTCAAAGGCTACGGCGTGGAGATTAGTGATGCGAATATCGCCGCCTGTATTGCCAACAACGTCAACGTGATTCAAAACGATTTGGAATCAGGCTTGGCAGTGTTTGAAAACGCCGCGTTCGACTTCGTGATTTTGTCGCAAACGCTACAAGCCACGCGTCACACCGAGGCCTTGATGAAAGAAATTTTGCGCGTCGGCAACGAAGGCATCGTCAGCTTCCCGAACTTCGGTTACTGGAAAAATCGCCTGCAAGTGTTACGCGGCAACATGCCGATTTCGCGCGACATGCCGTACCAATGGTATGACACGCCGAATGTGCATTTATGCACGCTGCACGATTTTGAAATGCTCTGCGCCACGCACCAAGTCAAAATCCTTGCGCGCCATGTGATGAGCGGCTTGCGCAGCGTGCGCGTGCTCCCCAACTGGCGCGGCAGCAGTGCTGTGTATCGCTTCAAGCGCGAACCCGCATGAACATCTGGTCGCAGCTTTTCACGCGCCGCATGGCGATTTGCGTGTTCATCGGTTTCTCGTCGGGGCTGCCTTTATATCTGCTGCTCAACCTCGTGCCGGCGTGGTTACGCACCGAGCATATTGATTTGAAAGTCATCGGCGCGTTCGCGCTGATTCAGTTTCCCTACACGTGGAAATTTATCTGGTCGCCGTTCTTAGATCGCTTTGTCGTGCCTGTGTTAGGGCGGCGGCGCGGTTGGATGTTGCTCACGCAAGTGGCGTTGCTATTGGTGATTGCGACGTTGGGCGGCTTTTCGCCTAGCACCGATTTGTCCACCATCGTGCTGTTTTGCACGCTGTTGGCATTTTTGTCTGCCACGCAAGACATCGTGTTGGATGCGTATCGACGCGAACTTTTGAGCGACACGGAACTGGGCTTGGGCAACTCGGTGCATGTGAATGCCTACCGCTTGGCGGGCTTGATTCCCGGTTCGCTGTCGCTGATTTTGTCCGACCATTTGCCTTGGAGTGTGGTGTTTATCATCACCGCATTATTCATGTTGCCCGGCATGCTGATGACGCTGCTGGTGCGCGAGCCGCATCGCGCCGCGCCGCCGAAGACCTTGCGCGCAGCGGTGCTTGAGCCGTTTCAGGAATTTATTTCGCGCCAAGGTTGGCAGAGCGCGCTGACCATTTTGGCGTTTTTATTTTTCTACAAACTGGGTGACAGCTTGTGCACCGCGCTCGCCACGCCGTTCTATATGGACATGGGTTTTAGCAAAACCGACATCGGCTTAATTGCGAAAAATGCGGGACTGTGGCCAGCGGTGATAGGTGGATTATTGGGCGGGCTGTGGATGCTCAAAATCGGCATCAATCGTGCCTTATGGATTTTTGGCGTGGTGCAAGTGTTGGCGATTGTTGGCTTCGCATGGCTCGCATCCCAAGGACATTTCGCCAGCATCGGCGCGGCAGAACGAATGCAACTCGCCATCGTCATCAGCATCGAAGCGTTCGGCGTAGGCGTGGGCACGGCCGCCTTCGTCGCCTTCATCGCGCGCACCACGCACCCCGCTTACACCGCCACGCAATTCGCTTTGTTCACCAGCCTCGCCGCCGTGCCGCGCACCTTTATGAATGCCACCGCAGGCTGGCTAGTCGAAGCCATCGGCTGGTCAGGATTCTTCTGGCTGTGCGCGCTGCTAGCGATTCCTGGCATGGTGCTGTTGCTAAAAGTCGCGCCTTGGCACGCAGCAGAGCAGTCCTAAATCCCTTTACAATCGCGCCCTTTATTTCGCCACTCTCGCTATGCAAACCCTAACCATTACCCGCCCCGACGACTGGCATTTACATTTACGCGATGGCGACTTAATGCGCTCCGTACTGCCCGACACGGCGCGCCAATTTGCCCGCGCCATCGTCATGCCTAACCTGCGTCCGCCGATTACGACGACCGAGCAAGCTCTCGAATATCACGCGCGCATTCGTACCGTCGTGCCAGCGAGCATGAAGTTCGAGCCGCTGATGACGCTGTATTTAACCAACAACACTTCTGCGTCCGAAATCCGTAAAGCTAAAGCCAGCGGCATCGTGCACGCGGTGAAACTCTACCCCGCTGGTGCGACCACTAACTCCGACGCGGGCGTAACCGATTTGCGCCTCACCTATGCCGCACTGGAAGAAATGCAAAAGCTCGGTATGCCGCTGCTGGTGCATGGCGAAGTGACCGACAGCCACATCGACGTGTTCGATCGCGAAGCAGTGTTTATCGAAAAGGTCATGCAACCCTTGCTCAAAGATTTGCCAAACTTGCGCGTGGTGTTTGAACATATCACCACCCAAGACGCGGCAGAATTTGTCGCAAGTAGCGCGGACAACATCGCCGCCACGCTTACCCCGCAACACCTGCTGTATAACCGCAACGCCATGTTAGTCGGCGGCATCCGCCCGCATTTTTATTGCCTGCCGATACTCAAACGCGAAACGCATCGCGAGGCGTTAGTCAAAGCGGCAACCAGCGGCAGCCCGAAATTTTTCCTAGGCACAGACAGCGCGCCGCACGCGCAACACACCAAAGAAAACGCCTGCGGCTGCGCCGGTTGCTACACCGCCCACCACGCCATTGAACTCTACGCCGAAGCGTTCGAGGCAGCAGGCGCGTTAGACAAGCTCGAAGCCTTCGCCAGCTTTTATGGTGCAGATTTTTACGGTTTAGCGCGCAATACCGACACCATTACTTTGCATAAACAAGACTGGCAAGTGCCTGCAACAGTAGGGTTTGGCGAGCATTTGCTTGTGCCATTAAGGGCGGGGGAAATGATGAAATGGAAGATGCAGAAGTAACGCCTGTAAATATGCTTACATATACCGACTTTATCGAACGCGTGAAGCTCATCCAAAGTGATGACCACTATTTAAAAAAAGTGAGTCCTATTTACGATGATTATCTTCGTGGTTTGCATCAATCACTAAATAGGCTTTGTCAGGCTATTGGAACTGAAAAATCAATAAAATTTCTCAGCGAGAAACTTCAATTTAGCACTGTTAAATTTGATGAGGCTCAATACATTCAAAGTGCTTGCGAGCTATCCGTAATGAGCCATTTTTCTCGTGATGCTGATTTCAATTTTGAGTATGAAAAAAAAGTATGTCCGCCGAAAAATGTTGATTTCTCAATTACCCAAAACTCTGTCAGATACAACGTGGAAATTAAATGTGCCAGCTATGTTGGCAAAGTTGATGCCAACATAAATCAAATTGTCATCAGCTTCCAGAATCGCGTCCCAAATCCAAATAGTAAAGACTCTATTTGTAAGGAACTTAAAGATCGCCTATCAAAGAATGATAGCCCGGAAGTTGTTGAGCAAAAAAACATGGACAACAACCTCAAAGATTTTTTGGTCAGTATGCAAAATAAAGTTGGTTGCGCGCCAAAAAATGATGTGAACGTATTGGTCGCTTGTTGTGACGATGAAATAGATATGCAAACTTGGCGAGGATATTTGTGGGGTGCAGGTGGATTCTTCACCAAAAAGCCCACTGTTTTACAACACGATAAATTCAATAATGTTGATTACATTTTGCTCACAAATTTATTCAACCGACATAAGCATTTTCATACTGACACAGCAATCAAAAATCACTGGGAACTATCAAGCTCATTTTGTTTGTTATACCCAAATCATTTCTCATCAAGAAATAAATGCGTTGAAAATGGATTAGATGATGTTAAACAACTAAGCACCATTTTTCCTAATCTATCTGTAGCGTTTGAAGAGTATTTCCAAGATAAGTGCGACTTACCTACTGACGAAAATTTCGAGATGAAGAAACTTGTAATGGGGGTTGCCTGGTTTGTCGATAAGCAAGCACAGCAATACTTTGCAAAGCGAGCGTAGGGTGGGCAAGTTTTTCTGCCCATGCGGATAATGAAAATGGCGGGCAAATTTTGCCCACCTTACCGACGAACAAAATACGATGCCGCGATGATTAAACAGTAGTGCAAAGATGAAAACTGAATAGGATTTATCCGCAATGAAATCGCGCAAAAATCCCTATGCGGCAAAGTTGAAAAAATCCGTCACCATGCGTTTAGGCGAGGATGTCGTCGGTTACTTTAAAAACATGGCGGAAGAGCAAGGTGTTCCATACCAAAGTCTAATCAATCTTTATTTGCGCGACTGTGTTACGAGCCATCGGACTTGGCAAGCTACGCGGTGAATCTAACCAATACCCCAGTTAAAAATTCACTATGCCACTTTCCCCTTACCTCAATACTTTCCCCGTCATCGGCAGCAATGTTTTTCTGCACGACTCCTCTCAAATCATTGGCGAGGTGACGATAGCCGACGATGCTTCGGTGTGGTGTAACGCGGTGTTGCGCGGCGATGTGAATCGCATCGTGATTGGGCGCGGCACGAATGTGCAAGATTTGAGCATGTGCCATGTCTCGCACAAAACGCCTGAGAAACCTGACGGCGCGCCGCTCATCATTGGCGACTATGTAACAGTCGGGCACTCGGTGATTTTGCATGGTTGCACCATCGGCAACGAATGCTTAATCGGCATGGGGTCTATTGTGATGGACGAGGTGGTGATTGAAGATCGTGTGATGCTAGGCGCGGGCAGTTTGGTGTCGCAAGGCAGTGTGTTGCAAAGCGGCATGTTGTACCTCGGTCGCCCCGCCAAAGCCATACGCCCCTTGACCGTAGCCGAAATCGCCTACCTACGATATTCCGCCGAACACTACATCCGCGTGAAAAATAATTACCTCAAGCAAGGCTAACTTTCTACAAGCTGCACTAAAGTTTGGTTAAACATAGCTCAGTGGAGCATCCCCTAGTAATCCGCCCATTCAATTTAGCACTCGCCAAAAGAAGCAACAGGTAACACTAACGTCTGTTTTGTAACAGCAATACCAGTACCTGATTGACAGGCCGTGAGGAGCAGGTCGGCAGATGGTACTGTAACCACCATCTGCCGACTATGCTGCTTACTTTCTTGTGCGCTAGGACGGTTGATTGGTCGGGTGCAAAACGCTGTCACGCTTGCTGCAAATTCTTGCCGCATTGTTTGCAATGAATCGAGTCTGACGGATTGTGTGTCCCACATGCCGCACAAACTTGGCTTGTTTGGGCATTGCCAGTAAAAGCCTCGGTCAAGGCATCTGATTGACCCAACACTGCCATGATTAGCCATATTGCACAGGCGATGATGGCAAGGACGAAGGTCCAATCGTAGAGCTTGTACAGTGTTGCATCTAGCAACGGTGCGAGCACCAGCAGCAGGACGGAATACATCGCCGAGCCAACGATTAACGTGACTAGTGGCAAAAGCAGATTTTGCAGTGCCGCCCAGCGACCGCTATGTTGGCGCAGCACAGTAGTCAGTTGCTGACCGAGCATCCAGAACGCGACCAATGCGGTGCTATAGCCGAGAAAGCGCACCATTTGCGCGGCATTCAGCTTGCCGCTAATCAAATAAGTCTTGGCAAATAGCGGCATCCCTCCTAAAGCTGCGCCCAGAATGAGTGACACTACAATCACCGCAACATAACGTCCTACCCAATTCCAGTTTGTCTCTAAATTATTAGCTTGAGTCATTTGCCTTCTCCTCGGTTAAGGTGTTACCTGTTTGGTAAATAAAGCTTGCTGCTCACTGGATTGTAGCCGATTAATCTTAGCTAATTGTTAAGGTGGACAACTCAGAGTTGAGCGGCTCATCGCGCAAATTTCCCGTCAGCCAAATCAGCATCAACGCGATAGGGGCAAGCACAACTACGGCTAGCGTCCCAAGTAAGATTTTTAATAATTTTTTCATGTCTTGTCCCTGTGTGATTGAAGTAACGCTTTGCCCTGTTCAGTAAATTTCCACCAAGCTACTTTCTCATCGGTGCGCAAAAAATGTTGCACCGCTAACAAGGTGTAGAACACGCACGGGTCGTGGCGTTTGCCCATCTGCGCCGCCAAATAAAAATAAATTTTTAGTGCGTCGCCTTGCGCGAGTTGTTGAGCTTGAGTGATGCCGATGGCGCGTAAATCGGCGGCGATGGCTGCACCGATGTTGGGCAGCTTTTCGAGTTCAGATAAGGCTGAAGAATGGCGGCGCATCAAGTCACAGTCGCTGCGCCAGCGCGACTAACTGGTCGAGAGCTTTGCCCCAGCCGTCGTGAAAGCCCATCGCGGCGTGCTTTTTACAACCTGCGGCATCGGCGTGCAAGACGGTGGCGGTGTACTTCGTGCCGCTGCCTTGGCTCGCCAAACTAATGATGGCGGTGAAGGGAAAATCGGCGTGCGTTTCATTGCTCGAAAAGGTCGGGCGAAAGCCGGGCTGCATGGCATTCGTCCACACCAATTTTTCGTTTTCAATGATTTCTAAATAGCAACCTGCATTAGGAAAACGCTCGCCTTCGGGCGACAAAAATACGGTGCGAAATACGCCGCCTGCGCGCAGCTCGATGTCACACTCTATGGTCTGCCAAGGCGCAGGCGTGAACCATTGTTTGAGCAGCGCAGGCTCAGTCCAAGCGCGCCAAACTAATTCGCGCGGCACCTCGATGACACGCTCAAAAGTCAAGTCCAGATTGGGGTTGAAGGGGTTAGTGGATTTCATGTTTAGTCTCCTAAAAAGTGGCAAGGTCGAAAAAAGCAGGCTACTTTTTTGCTTGCGCGTGTTGCGTAGATGCGACTAGCGTTCTCATGGATTACCGGCTTCACAAATCGCCTTGAGTTTTTCCAAGGCGATAGGCCATGTGCCATCAAGATATTCTGCCCATTCTGCGGGTACGCGTATGTCCACTTGCAAGGTGGTCATGCCATGCTTTTCGGCGTAGCTGTAATTCTCAAATTGCTCATGCCATTGGCGTTTTTGAGCGGGGATGCCATCGTGTACTTCGGACAACATTTCGATGGAAACAAATTCGGCAGGGCGATGTTCGGTAATGCGCGTGCTCATGCCTGCTTTTTCGTGGTTGAGAAATAAAATTTTCGCGCCTTGTTGCCACGAGCCTTGGTAGTACGATCCCTCGGTAAAACCCGCTGTCCATTCGCGGTAAGTTTTATCCGCTAACATCAGTTGATGAACATGCGCTTTCGGTGCGCGAATCTCGATGGAATAGTGCAGTGATTGCATGATGATCTCCTTGTTCAATAGCTTATTGAAAAGCTCAGCCAAGTGCCGCGCGCTCTAAATCGGCAATGACAATTTTCTGCATCTTCATCATCGCTTGCATTACGCGCCCTGCTTTGACGGGGTCGGGGTCGCTCAATAATTGCCCCAGTTGTTTAGGCACAATTTGCCAAGTCACGCCAAATTTATCATCTAGCCAAGCGCAGCGATTCGGCTTGCCACCTGCACCCAATTTGTCCCAGTAGTAATCGACTTCTGCTTGATTAACACAATCGACCACGAAAGAGGTGGCGGGCGAAAACTTAAACATCGAGCCGCCGTTGAGCGCGACGAATTTCAGCCCGTTCAACTCAAAGCTAGCAGTCATCACACTGCCTTCGGGGGCAGGCGAACCTTTGGGATAACGATTCACGCTCAGTATTTTTGCTTGTTTGAAAATGCCGACATAAAAATTCATCGCAGCTTCGGCATTGCCATCGAACCATAAAAACGGGGTAATTTTTTGCATGATTTTCGTCTCCAATATCCGTGATTTTATTTATGCAGAAGGCTTTACTTCATAGTGCAAGCACACTACGCCCGACGAAAAAATTTTACTTTGCACCAGTGTGAGTGCAGTTCTGTCGTTGATGTTTTTGAATAGCGGAATGCCTTGTCCCAGCAACACGGGGTTGATAAATAGCCAATACGCGTCGATGAGGTTTTCCGCCATCAGCGCGTGCGCCGCGGTAGGACTACCGAACACTAAAATCTCGCTGCCCGCAGCTTGCTTCAACTGGGCGATTTCGCCGCGTAAGTTGTTGCTGATTATTTTGGTATTGGCGTGATTTTTCTCTTGCAAGGTTTTCGACAACACAATTTTGTGGGCGGTTTTATACCAACGTGTATGCTCAATTTCGTGCGGCGTTGGATTCGCTTTGTCTGCCGCCGTCGGCCAATACGCTTCCATCATCTGAAAAGTATTGCGCCCGTACAGCGCGGTGTCGGTTTGTTGGATGCGCTGCCCAACGTAGGAAAATAATTCGTCGTTAATCGTGACCCAATCCAGCCCACCTTCGCTGGATGCCATAAATCCATCCAGTGACAGATGGGCGAACGCAACGATTTTTCGCATGACTGTTCTCCTGTTGAATTATTTTTCAGCCACTGTTTTGAGCTTGGCGAGACCGACTTCAAAATCCTTGCCCACCATGTTGTCCATGTCGATAAACAAGCCCATCACTTTGAACATTAAATGGCTAGCACCATCCATCGCCCACGTCACCTTGGTGGCATCGCCCGCTGCGTCCAAGCTGAACACGACAGGATTATTGCCGCCTTCAAACGGCTCAATCATGTGCAGATTGAGTTCTACTTTATGCGGTGGCGTGCTGGCAGTAATACGGATGTCGCCCTTGCCCACTTCCTTGTTGCCCTGCCAAGCGTAATGCGCGCCCACGCCTTGTTCCGCACCGCTAAAAGTTTTTAGCATGGCGGGGTCTTTGTTGTACGGAGTCCACTCGTTCCACGCATGAAAATCGTTAATCAGCGGGAAGATTTTTTCGGCGGTGGCGTTGATGGTGATGCTACGTTCGACGTGAAAAGTATCGGGTTTGCTGGCGGCATACAGCAAGACGATTGCGACAATGACGACAATGATGAGCGCGATAATTTTGAACATGATAGCTCTCCTGTGAGTGATTAAATGGCGTTGCTAACTTATTGATTAAGATATTAAAAATTCTTTTTCAGCCTTTGCTGTGTTCTGTTGATGCATCTAAAAATTGCAATGGCGTTGGGCGCACAATCAGGAGGCTTTGCCTTGATTCTCGTCAGCCTGTAACTGTCGTGCTCTCGCAATCGCATCGCGCAGATGCGCAACGATATTACTGTTACCAATCTCTGCGAAAAATCCCGCTTGCTGCATCAGCAAGCAAGGTTGTCCGTGCGCGCCGCAGAGGATGAGATGCTTGTTATGCGTGCGCAGTTTGCGATGCAGATGTTGCAGGCTGTGCAAGGCACTCGCGTCCATGCTGATGACTTCGTCCAGTTTCAAAATGAACACGTCGGGTTCGTTATGCAGCTCCGCCAACACCGCTTCGAGCTTATCCGCCGCGCCAAAAAACAATGCGCCATAGACACGATAAATCATCACGCCAGGCGGCACGGCTTTACGCATTAAGGTCGCGTCGCCATCGTCAGGCTGCGGTGATTCAGCGGCAACGCTGACGTGGGTGAGTGCGGTGATGCGTTGGATGAAAAAGAAAATCGCTAGGAACATGCCGACTTCGACTGCGACGGTTAAATCAAAAATCACTGTGAGTAAAAACGTCAGCAGCAGCACCGCGCTGTCGCCCGCTGGGTAATTGCGCAGTGTTTTGAAACTTTCCCACTCGCCCATATTGATGGCGACAATCAGCAAAATCGCCGACAGCGTGGCGAGCGGAATGTGTTTGGCGAGGGGCGCGGCGAGCAACACGATTAGCAATAAAGTCAGCGCGTGGACAATCCCAGAGAGGGGGCTGGTCGCGCCTGAACGCACATTCGCAGCGGTGCGCGCAAGCGCGCCCGTAGCAGGCAAGCCGCCAAAAAATGGCGTGACGATATTGGCAATGCCTTGCGCGATGAGCTCCTGATTGGGGTCGTGCTTGTCATCTATCATGCCGTCCGCCACCGCCGCTGAGAGCAACGATTCAATCGCACCAAGCAGCGCGATAGTCAGTGCGGGCGCGATTAAATGACGCAGCGTGGCGAGGCTAAATTCCGGCACATCAAAGCTCGGCAAGCCTTGTGGAATGCCGCCGAAACGTGTGCCTATGGTTTCGACTGGCAAATTAAAAAACGCCACGACGGCGGTGCCGAGTAGTAGTGCGACGATAGGCGAGGGCATATTTTTTGCCCAAGATTTTGGATAAAACCAAATCAATACTGCCGAACCGAATGCCAGCAAAAAAGTGAGCAAATCGAAGCTAGGCAGGGCGTGAATCAGCGCGTTGGATTTAGCAAAAAATTCGGCGGGTAACGCGTCGATTTTCAGTCCGAGAAAATCTTTGATTTGGCTGATCATGATGAGTACCGCGATGCCGCTGGTGAAGCCGATGATGAGCGGACGCGGAAAAAATTTAATCAAATTCCCCAGCCGCGCCAAGCCCATCGCCACCAGCATCACGCCCGCCATCAGCGTGCAAATCAGTAAATTAGCGTAGCCGTATTGTGTGATGATGCCGTACACAATCACGATAAAGGCACCCGTCGGCCCGCCAATTTGCACGCGTGACCCACCCAATAACGAGATGATAAAACCCGCGATGATGGCGGTAAAAATGCCTGCTTCTGGCTTTGCGCCAGAGGCGATGGCGAAGGCAATCGCGAGGGGCAAGGCAATCACGCCAACGGTGATGCCTGCGGTGACATCGGCGGTAAAACGCGCGCGGTCATAACCGCGCAAAGCGTCAATTAAACGCGGCCGAAAATAGTGGCTAAACCTTGCTAATAAAAGAGTTTTCATGCGTCGAGTATAAAGCCCTGCGCCCCTTGCGTCACTCACGCCGCGCGCTTTCGCGATTGATAGCCGCGCGTAGTTAAGGCAAGATGCGCGCTCAAAAAATTTCATCAATTACACGAGAACGACATGGGCGCACAGTGGAAAGCACGACACAAAGAAATTGCAGCAAACGCTAAAGGAAAAATTTTCGGCAAGCTGTCCAAAGAAATCATGGTCGCTGCCAAGGGCGGGGCGGATCCTGATTCCAATTCGCGTTTGCGTTTGGTGGTCGAGCAGGCAAAAAAAGTGTCCATGCCCAAAGAAACTTTGGAGCGCGCCATCAAAAAAGGTGCAGGCTTGCTGGATGGCGGGGCAACGCTGGAACGCTTGATTTACGAAGGTTTCGCGCCGCACAAAGTGCCTGTTATCGTTGAATGTTTAACTGACAATGTGAACCGCACCTACCCGAACATCCGCGTGCTATTTCGCAAAGGACAACTTGGCGCGTCGGGTTCGGTGGCGTGGGACTTCGACCATGTCGGCATGGTCGAAGCCACGCCGGCTGCCAAAAATGCTGATGCAGAAGTTGCCGCCATCGAAGCAGGCGCGCAAGATTTTGAACCGAGTGAAGAAGGCGCGACGCTGTTCATCACCGACCTCACCGACCTCGATGCGGTGTGCAAAGCCCTACCCAATTTTGGCTTCACCGTCACTTCCGCGCAAATCGGTTATCGCCCGAAAAATGCCGTCACGCTAAACGACGAACAACGCGCTGAAGTGGAAGAGTTTTTGGAAGCCATAGATGGCGATGACGATGTGCAGAATGTTTATGTGGGCTTGGCGGGTTAATCTCTATCTAATTGAAAGTAAGAGATGAGTTTTTCACGCTTTTTACGCGCCGCATCCGCCCAATAAGTCGTGCTACCGCCCCCCGCCCGCTTCTTGCCGCACTTCAAAATCATGCGTCATCGCAGCCGTTGCGCCTAACATAATCGAGGCGGAGCAGTATTTTTCGGCGGATAACTTAATCGCTTTTTCGACCACTTCGGGTTTGATGTCGCGCCCAGTAATCACGAAGTGCATGTGAATACTGGTGAACACTTTGGGGTCGGTCTCGGCGCGTTCCGCGCTCATTTCCACATAACAATCGGTAACAGCTTGACGGCTTTTTTTCAAGATCGTTATCACGTCGTAGCTGGTGCAGCCACCCGCACCGATCAGCAACATTTCCATCGGACGCGGTCCTAGATTTCTGCCGCCGCCTGCTGGCGCGCCGTCCATCAAGACCGCATGACCACTTTCGGTTTCACCTAAGAAGGCGACTTGTTCGACCCATTTGATGCGTGCTTTCATAACGATTCCTTAGCTAAAAATTAAGTCGGCGATTTTATGCGATACCAAGCTAAACCTATCAGCTCGTGTATAAAAAATTTGCTGGCATATAAACTTTTAGCGCGTGGCACAAAACGCATTACGCCAAAAATATCGGGCGTGTTAAACGCGGTGGGTGCGGCGACAACCTCAAAGCCCGCTTGCGCAAAAACCTGTGCCGCGCGCGACATGTGGCTGGCACTGGTGACCAAATAAATTTTGTGGATGCCGAGTGGATGCAGCATGGCGTAACTGTTGCGCGCGTTTTCCAAGGTGGTGTTGGAGTGTTCTTCCAGCCAGCGCACGGGAATTAAAAAATCTTGCGTGAGCACGTCGCGCATTTGTGCTGCTTCACTGCTTTGCCCGCCGCTTGGTGTGCCGCCCGTTACTAAAATGGGGGTGTTAGTCGCACGATATAAATGCGCGCCATATAGCACACGCGGCAAAGCGGCTTCGCTCACGGTGTTTGCTCCGCCATATTCAGGCGCATTGAAATAACTGCCGCCACCTAAAATAACAATCGCATCGGCAGCGGGCAAGGGTTCGTGTAGTGCGGCGTGGCGATGTTCGAGTTGGGCTAATGCGGCATCGACAAAAAATGGCGTGGCGGCGAGATAAAGCAGCGCGGTTGTGATGATTAAGATAATGCGTGCGGCACGCGGGCGGCGTTTGCAATAGAAAATCGCCACCGCCAGCAAGGGTAGGAAACACAGCGGCGGTAATAGAAATGCCGCAATGAAGTTGGTCAGGAAAAAGGACATAAGCAACGTGGCGAGTCATTAGTGGATAGTTGCTAGCAGGGCTTGCTAGGGGCGGCATAGTACTGGGTTTTGTGTGCGATGACCTGTGCGGCAATCGCTAACTAAATGAATAAAGTGAGAAAGTGTTTGACACGGTTTGTGTGCTGCGACTAGAATGCGCGCCCTTCGAGGTTTACTTACAGAATTTTTAGGATTTGTGGCTATGAAAACATTTTCCGCTAAAGCCGAAGAAGTCCAGCATGACTGGCTTCTGGTAGATGCAGCAGACCAAGTGCTAGGCCGTTTGGCTGCACAAATTGCTTCGCGTTTGCGCGGCAAACATAAAGCGATTTACACACCGCACGTTGATACTGGCGACTTCGTTGTCATTATCAATGCGGACAAAGTTCGCGTGACAGGCAACAAGGCGGAAGCTAAGTTGTACCACCGCCACACAGGTTATCCTGGTGGTCTGTACACGACTAACTTCAAAAAGATGCAAAACCGTCATCCTAGCCGCGTGTTTGAAAAAGCCGTTAAAGGGATGTTGCCTAAAGGCCCATTAGGTTACGCAATGTTGCGCAAAATGAAGGTGTACGCAGGTGCTGCGCATCCTCATGAAGCACAACAACCTAAACTTGTTAACTTGTTGAAAGCATAATCATGAGCGTTTCTTACAACTACGGAACGGGTCGTCGCAAAAGCGCGGTAGCTCGTGTATTTATCAAAGCTGGCAAGGGCGACATCATTGTGAATGACAAGCCTATTGACTTGTTTTTCTCACGCGAAACAGGCCGTATGATTGCTCGTCAACCTTTGGTTTTGACTGAAATGATTGGCAAGTTCGACATTATGGTTAACGTCATTGGTGGCGGCGAATCAGGTCAAGCGGGTGCAGTTCGTCACGGCATCACACGTGCTTTGATTGACTACAACCCAGAACTGAAGCCAGTTCTTAAAGCCGCTGGTTTGGTAACACGCGATGCGCGTGAAGTTGAACGTAAGAAAGTCGGTTTGCGTAAAGCTCGTCGCAGGAAACAATTCTCAAAACGTTAATCGTTTTGGATGCTACAAAAACCGCCTTCGGGCGGTTTTTGCATTGGGCTTTCGGGTATCATGCGCGACGTTTTTTTGCGCTTGAATTTGTAATCGAGGAATAAGCATGATCAAAGTTGGCATTGTTGGCGGCACGGGCTACACCGGCGTAGAACTATTGCGCTTATTGGCATTGCATCCGCAAGTGGATTTGCAGGTGATTACCTCGCGCGCCGACGCAGGCACGCTGGTGAGCCAGATGTTTCCGAGCTTGCGCGGCTTTGTTGATTTGCCGTTTAGCCATCCTGATCAGGCGAATCTAAGCCAATGCGACTTGGTGTTTTTTGCCACGCCGAATGGTATTGCGATGCAGCAGACGCGCGAACTGCTAGACGCGGGCGTGAAAGTGATTGACCTCGCTGCGGATTTTCGTTTGCAAGATATTGGCGTGTGGGAAAAGTGGTACGGCATGACGCACGCGTGCGCGGACTTGGTCGCCGAAGCGGTGTACGGTTTACCCGAAGTGAATCGCGCGCAGATTAAAACGGCGCGCTTGGTGGCAAATCCGGGTTGCTACCCGACTGCCGTACAACTTGGCTTTATTCCTTTGCTAGAGGCGGGCGTGATTGATGCCAGCAGCTTAATTGCCGATGCGAAGTCGGGTGTGTCGGGCGCGGGGCGCAAAGCCGAAATCGGCGCGTTGTTCGCTGAATCTGCTGATAGTTTCAAAGCCTATGGCGTGGCAGGTCATCGTCATTTGCCCGAGATTAAACAAGGTTTGGCGCGGGTTAAAAGTAGCGAAGTCGGGCTCACTTTTGTGCCACATTTAACGCCCTTGATTCGCGGTATTCATGCCACTTTGTACGGCAAGCTGAATCGCGATGTGGATTTGCAAGCCTTGTTTGAAGCGCGTTATAAAGACGAGGCGTTTGTCGATGTGATGCCAGCGGGCAGTCATCCCGAAACACGCTCGGTGCGCGGCTCGAATAAATGTCGTATCGCGGTGCATAGACCGCAAGGTGGCGACAGCGTAGTGGTGTTGTCGGTGATTGATAATTTAGTCAAAGGTGCGGCGGGTCAAGCGGTGCAGAACATGAATATCATGTTTGGCTATGCCGAAAATACCGCGCTTAATTTGGTGCCGCTACTGCCATGATTTTCAAAAAGACGCGTCGAAAATTTAGCATGGATGCTACGCAACTGTCGATACGTCCGCATGTGGCATGGTATGTGCGGTGGGGGATGCGTATTCCCTTTGTCATCATCGCGGTCGCGGCTTCATGGTGGGCGTATGACTACGGTTTGCAACTGGCGGGGTTTCATCGTGGTAAATCCGAACAAGAATTAACCCAGTTGCATGAGCAAGTCGATACATTAACGGCCGACAATGTGCAGCTTAGTCGCAAAGTTGCTGAGTATGAACAGCAGTTGCAAATCGACCATGCCAGCGGACAAGAGACAGGTAAACAACTTAAAAACTTGGGCGATGAAAATGCGCGCTTGCAAGAGGACTTAAGTTTCTTTCAAAATCTAACTGCGAGCACGGGTAAAGAAGGCGAATTGGCGATGCACCGCCTGAAGCTGGAGCGTGATTCCGTAGCGGGCGAATTTCATTTGAAAATGTTGCTAGTACAGAGTGGTCAACGTGCCAAACAGTTTGTCGGCAACTTGCAAGTGGTCGCAAATTTTGTACAGAACGGACAAAAAGCGACCATCGTTTTCCCCTCTGCCAGCACGGCGGCGAGCGACTTTAAGCTGAACTTTAAGTATTACCATCGGGTCGATCAGGTGCTGCATATCCCCGCCGATGCCAAGCTAGAGAATATGCAAGTGCGCGTGTTTGAACAAAACGCGAGTGAGCCTAAAATCAGGCAAAATGTTGAACCCAGCTAACTTAAGAAAGGCTATCCACCATGTTTAGTAAAAAACCCAGCAAACCACAAAACCGTATTGACTCTTTAATCGGTGCGGGCACCATTATTACGGGCGACTTGAATTTCAGTGGCGGGATGCGTATCGACGGACAAGTGAAAGGTAATGTGATTGCGACGCCTGGCAAACCTAGCACCTTAGTGTTGAGCGAATTGTCGGTGATTGATGGCGATGTGAATGTGACGCATCTGGTGGCGAACGGTATGGTGAATGGTGTCGTCACCGCTAGCGAATACTTGGAGTTGCAAAGTAAGGCGCGCATCAACGGCGACGTGAATTATCAAACGATGGAAATTCAATTAGGCGCGGTTATCGACGGGCGTTTACTGCATAACCCAATTACCAACCAAGAAAAAGTTGTGCTACTCGGCGCGGCTAAAATTAAATAATTTAAGGAGTACACCATGAATGCAATGACCGAAGTGCAAGATCCATTAGTGTTTACCGACAACGCGGCAAACAAAGTGAAAGAGCTGATTTCTGAAGAAGGCAATCAAGATTTGAAGTTACGCGTATTTGTCAGCGGCGGTGGTTGCTCTGGCTTTCAATACGGTTTTACCTTCGATGAAGTGACTAACGAAGATGACACCGTGTTGGACAAAAACGGCGTGCAATTACTCATCGACCCGATGAGCTTCCAATACTTGGTCGGTGCAGAAATTGACTATCAAGAAGGCTTGGAAGGTTCACAATTTGTGATTAAAAATCCGAATGCCACCACCACTTGCGGTTGTGGCTCATCGTTCTCGGTGTAAGCTGTATGCGAGTAGCTACTGGCTAGTAGCGGGTAGCAAAAAAGGGACGCAGTTTGCGTCCCTTTTTTATTGCCTACTCAAAACTCAGTGGGCTTTAGGCTTGGTGTATCGCACCCAAAATGCAGGCGTGGCGCGCACCTGTGACGATGGGCAGATTGGCAGTTTGCTTGCGCAGGGTTTGTTCAGCTAACCAAGCAAAGGCGATCGCTTCGAGATAGTCGGGACTGATGCCTAGTGCTGAGGTGCTGGCGATTTTTAAGTCTGGCAGATGCGCCTGTAAGCGGTGCATCAGCGTGTCGTTATGTGCGCCGCCGCCGCATACATAAATCTCCGTCGCCCCTACGCAACTTCGCTGAATCGCTTGCGCAATGCTCACGGCGGTTAATTCCAGCAAGGTGGCTTGCACGTCTTCAGGGCGTTCGTCGCCACGCAACTGCTGCGCTAACCAAGTCATATTGAATAAATCGCGCCCTGTACTTTTAGGTGCGGGCTGTGCAAAGTAGGGTTCATTGAGCATCGCCGCGAGCAAGTTAGCTAACACTGTGCCTGTCGCCGCCCACCTACCCCCTTTATCGTAAGGCAAGCCCTGATGCTGACTGCACCAAGCATCCATCAGCAAGTTGCCTGGTCCGCAATCAAAGCCTGAGGGCGTGTCGTGTGGGGATAAGTTAGTGAGATTACTGATGCCGCCGATGTTGACGATGACGCGATGGATATTTACGTCACGCAGTAGGCGGTGATGAAAAGCGGGCACCAGCGGCGCACCTTGCCCGCCTGCGGCGATGTCGCGACTGCGGAAATCGTTGACAACCGTAATACCAGTCAGCTCGGCGAGTAACGCGCCATTACCCAGCTGCACGGTGTAGCCGTGTTCAGGGCAATGGCGGATGGTTTGACCGTGGCAGCCGATGGCGCGTACTTGCTGCGGGCTGATTTGCGCGCTGCTTAACAGCTGCTCGATGCTGTGCGCATAGCGTCGGGCTAATTGATTGCTGACTAATAAACTACGATGTAATTCATTGCTGGCAGGGGTATGCAACGCCAACAACTCGGCTTTTATTGCCTCATCAAAAGGGCTGAAATGTTGTGCCACAAGCTGGGTATTGCCTGCGCTAAAACGGACAAGGACGGCATCTATACCGTCCAAGCTCGTACCCGACATCAAACCGATATAAAGCTCTGCCACGCCTGACTATTCAACTTTCGCTAAATTGGTATTGCGCAACAATTCTAAACGCGCCAAAAAGTTATCGGCAATCGGGCGGAATGCCGCGATTTGAGAGGCTTTCACAGGTTGCGCATCTGGCAAGGCAACCCGCAAAGGATCGCGCTGTTCGCCGCCCACTTTGAATTCGTAATGCAAGTGCGGCCCCGTTGATAAACCAGTCGTGCCGACATAGCCGATGGTCTCGCCCTGCGCGACATGTTGACCTTTATGCAAGCCCGTGGCGAAGCGCGACAAATGCCCGTAAACCGTGATGTAGCGACCTTGATGGCTCAAGTTAATCACATTGCCATAGCCGTTTTGCTTGCCCACCATCGTCACAACGCCATCGGCGGGTGCGCGCACTTTCGTGCCAGTAGGCGCGGCAAAGTCAGTGCCTTTATGTGCACCCCATTTATTCAAAATAGGATGGAAGCGTGCCATGGTAAAACCTGAACTCACGCGTGAATACTCGATAGGCGAACGTAAAAATGCTTTGCGTACACTCTTGCCTTCAGGCGTGTAGTAATCACCATGCTCGGCATCGCTTTGGAAATACACCGCGCGATATGCTGTACCGCGATTGATAAATTCCGCCGCTTGAATGCGCCCAGAACGTACCAATGCGCCATTGCTGTAAGTCATTTCATACACCACCGTGAATTTGTCACCACGACGTAATTCGTGATGGAAGTCGATGTCGCCGCTAAATAATTCAGTGAGTTGATTGGCGGCGGCATCGGGCATTCCGACCGCATCGGTTGCCGCATACAAGCTGGTTTTAATTTCACCCGTGCGCACAAACAAACGCTTTTCTAGTTGCGCCGCTAAAATTTTGCTGGTGAAAATGGCACCTTGTTTTTCGATGACCACTTGCGCGCCTGCATCATTCAGATAACGCAAGGAAATCAAGCCGCCATTCGCGCTGGTTTCGGCTTGCACTTCTTTGCCCACGCTCAATTTACGCAACGATTCCGCCGCCGCGTTGGTGCGTAAAAATTCGCTAGCGGCAGTATCTTCTACATTCATGCGACGCAATAATTCGGCAACAGTATCGCCACGCAACACCCGCTCATTGCGCCAGTAACTGCTTTCGGTGACGGTATTTATGCTGACGGTTAAAGGAATCTCTTGTGAACTTAATTGCGTCACATCTAAGCCAATTTGACTTTGCGGTACGAGCCCAAACGCCGTGACCACACCCAGCAACGGCATGGTGGACAAGGTAACAAACCAACGCAATTTCATTTTGCGTTCTTGGCTGATAGATTTTTGGGGTAACATTCGCGCCTCCTAAAATTGGCTAGTCGTGCTGCAACAAGGGTTTAACCGCTTGCAAAGGACGCGCACTTTACCAGAAACAGGATACTCACTTAACTCCAACCGATACGCGGTCAGCCGTCGCAATAATAAAGCGGCTATTGTCCGACTAGCGGTATAAATTACCCGACCATCGGTAAAAATCGCCTAAATCAACATGACTCAACCCAGCCCAATCAGCCTTAATCCTGTCCAACAAAAAGCCTTAGCCATCATTAAGCGTGGCGCAGACGAGTTACTCATCGAAGCCGAGCTGATTAAAAAGCTTGCTGAAAATCGTCCTTTGCGCATCAAAGCGGGCTTTGATCCCACTGCGCCTGATTTGCATTTAGGCCATACCGTGTTACTCAACAAAATGCGTCAACTGCAAGATTTGGGGCATCACGCGCTGTTTTTGATTGGCGATTTCACCGGCATGATCGGTGACCCAACTGGTAAAAATGCCACCCGCCCGCCGCTCACCCGCGAGCAAGTGCTGGCTAATGCGCAATCGTATAAAGAGCAAGTGTTCAAGGTACTCGACCCCGCCAAAACCGAAGTGGTGTTTAACTCGACCTGGATGGACGCGTTCAGCGCGGTGGATTTAATCAAGCTGGCGGCGACCCACACCGTGGCGCAAATGTTGGAGCGCGATGATTTTTCTAAACGCTACAAAGGCAATCAACCCATTGCCATCCACGAATTTATTTATCCGCTGGTGCAAGGCTACGATTCAGTCGCGTTAAAAGCGGATATTGAGCTGGGCGGTACCGACCAAAAATTTAATTTGCTGATGGGGCGTGAGCTGCAAAAACATTACGGTCAAGCACCGCAATGCGTATTGACCATGCCTTTGCTGGAAGGCTTGGATGGCGTGAATAAAATGTCCAAATCGTTGGGTAATTACATCGGCATTACCGATACCCCGCAAGATATGTTCGGCAAGCTGATGTCGATTTCGGACACCTTAATGTGGCGTTATTTTGAGCTGCTGTCGTTCCGCGCCATGGATGAGATTAAATCGTTGCAAGCGGAGACCGTAGCGGGGCGCAATCCACGCGATGCCAAGGTGCTGCTGGCGCAAGAAATCGTGGCGCGCTTTCATAATCAAGACGCGGCGGTCGCAGCGTTGAGCGAGTTTGAAGCGCGCTTCCAAAAAGGCGTATTACCTGACGATATGCCTGAAGTAACAGTCGCCGCGACGAATGGTTTAATCGGCGTGCCGCAATTTTTGAAAGCAGCGAATTTGGTTGACAGCACTTCAGAAGCGATGCGCATGATGGCGGCGGGTGCGGTCAAAATTGACGGTGAAAAAATCACGGAGAAATCTGCCACGGTGGCGGCTGGCAGAACCGTCGTCGCGCAAGTGGGTAAACGTAAATTTGCGCGTATTAGCGTGAACTAAACGGACTTAGCTGGCTTTCTAATCGTTCGCGCCACTACCCAAGTTTGAATGTCCCTTGCGCCTTGCTTTTGCACCGCGCGCGCCAAGGCATTCAGCGTTGCGCCGCTGGTGAGTACGTCATCCACCAAGGCAACTTTTTTGCCGCTTAAATCGACATGGCAGACAAACGCGTTACGCATATTTCTGCCGCGCTGTTTGAATGGCAAGGTTGATTGCGGAGCGGTATCAACCACACGTTCGCAGGCGTGGGTCAATAGTTCTATATGCAATTCATGCGCTAAAAATTTCGCAATCAACAAGGCTTGGTTATAAGCGCGTCGCTGGAGTTTGTTGCGATGCAAGGGCATGGCAATGATGACATCGGGCAACTCATCGCGCGCAATAGTGGCTAATAACGCTTCGGCTAAGGCGCGCGCCAAGGCGAGTTGCTCGTCGTATTTGAATTGCTGAATGAGTTTGTTGACGGGAAAAGTATAAGCAAAGGCGGCGGTGCTGCGCGTAAACAGCGGTGGGTGAGCGAGGCAATGTCCGCAGATTTTGCCGCTGCTAATCGGCAAGGCGCATTGCTCGCACAAGTTACCGCGCAAATACGGTAAATCCGCGTCGCACGCCTCACACCACAAGCCCCGCGCGCTCATCGCGCCACACAATACGCAAGGTTGCTTGAGCGCGATGTGCTTAAAAAATGTGCGCAGGTTTGATAATGCTGTTTTGAAAATTGACAAGGGCTAGTCCTTTCAGGATGATGCCGCGCTCGCAAGAAACAGGGAGCGCAGTTTGCGACCATGTTTCTTGGCGAAGACCCTTGCGGTCTTTCTATCTATCTAAATTGCGTGCTGCAATAGCACTCACACTATATTTTACCTTTGCCACTCGAACCCCATGAACACTCAAACCATAGAATTTATCCGCCCGATTAAACGCAGCACTGCACCGCAACGCTGGGCAGTGGAAGACGTGGAAGCCTTGTTCCGTCTGCCTTTCGCGGATTTGATGTTTCAAGCGCAGCAAATTCATCGCGAAAATTTTGATGCCAATGCGGTGCAACTGTCCACGCTGCTGTCGATTAAAACGGGCGGCTGTTCGGAAGATTGCGGCTATTGCCCGCAGTCGGCGTTCCATTCCACAGGCGTAGAAAATCGCAAAATGTTGGAAGTAGAAGAAGTGGTGCGAGCCGCTAAAGCCGCACAGGACAACGGCGCGAATCGTTTTTGCATGGGCGCGGCATGGCGCGAACCGAGTGAAGGCGACATGGAAGCCGTGGTGGAAATGGTTAAGGCGGTGCGTGGGCTAGGCATGGAAACCTGCGCGACATTGGGCATGTTGAACGACGCGCAAACACAACAACTCAGCGATGCGGGCTTGGATTACTACAACCACAATATCGACACCGCGCCAGAATTTTATGGCGACATTATCAGCACGCGCGATTACCAGGATCGCTTGGACACCTTGGAGCGCGTGCGCCGTGCGGGTATGCATGTGTGCAGCGGCGGCATCGTCGGCTTGGGCGAAAATCTCACCCAACGTGCTGGCTTGGTCGCACAACTCGCCAACATGGAACCGTATCCAGAAAGCGTGCCGATTAACAATTTGGTCAAAGTTGAAGGCACACCGTTAGCCGACACGCCCGACCTAGATTCACTGGATTTTGTGCGCACCATAGCCGTCGCGCGCATCACCATGCCTAAAGCGCGCGTGCGTCTCTCGGCAGGTCGCCAAGAAATGTCCGATGCCGTGCAAACTTTGTGTTTCTTGGCGGGTGCGAACTCGATTTTTTACGGTGAACAACTGTTGACTACGGGCAATCCCGAAGCGCAACGGGACCGCGCGCTGCTGGATAAATTGGGCATGTATCCGTTGGCGGATAAACACTAAACCTGTGTAATCGGTGGAAAAAATTAAGAGTCGCTTATGAATTTCTTACAGCTTTTTAATTCGGTTATTTACGTCCAGCTAAGCCCAGACAGAATCACTGTCCGTGATGTCAAATCAGGCTATGAAATATCAGAGCCACCGCTAGTTGCGATTACTCGTAAACCCAAAGAAACAGTGCTTGCTTACGGCAACAAAGCTGCTGAAATTGCGATTACGCAAGCGGTGGATTTGGTTAATCCATTCAAGCATCCGCGCGCACTACTTTCTGATTTCACGGTTGCCGATGTAGTGATGAAATACTTTATTGCTAAGGCTTGTCAGGGCGGCTTATTTAAGCCCGCGCCGACTATTGTGTTGCATCCTATGATTGAGCCAGAAGGTGGTTTCACACAAATCGAAATTCGCGCGATGCACGAATTAGCAATCAGTGCCGGCGCAAAAAAAGTCATTCTTTGGCAAGGGCGAGAGCTAGGGAAAGAAGAGTTACTGAGATTAAAATTTACATCGGGCGGAGAAGTCTTGAATTGAAACCCGTTAAGTTTATCTAATGCCTTTTACCCAGCTACAAACCGAACTCGACGAACGTGCCGCGCTAGGTTTGCTGCGCACTCGCCGCACTTTGGATACGCCGCAGTCGCCGCATATCATCGTCGATGGCAAATCCTATCTAGCGTTTTGCAGCAATGATTATTTGGGTCTGGCGCATCATCCGCAGCTCATTACCGCGTTGCAAAATGGCGCGCAACAATGGGGCGTGGGTGCGGGTGCGGCGCACTTGGTAAGCGGACATTTTGCACCGCATCATCAACTCGAAATGCAGCTCGCGGAATTCGTCAGCAAACCTGCCGCGCTATTATTTTCCACTGGTTATATGACGAACCTCGGAGTCGTGCAAGCCTTGCTGGGGAAGGCGGATACGGTGTACGCCGATAAGCTCAACCATGCTTCCTTGAACGATGCGATGCTGCTGTCGCGCGCGCAAATCAAACGCTATCGCCACGGCGATATGGCGCAGTTGGCAGAACAATTAGCGCAAACCCAAACAGGCAGAAAACTTATCATCACCGACGCGGTGTTTAGCATGGATGGTGACCTCGCACCGCTGCCGGAATTGTTGGCGTTGTGCGAACAATTTGATGCGTGGTTGCTGGTCGATGATGCGCATGGTTTTGGCGTGTTGGGTGAACAGGGGCGAGGTTCGTTAGCGCATTTCAATTTGAGTTCTCCTCGCATCATTTACATGGCGACTTTGGGTAAAGCGGCGGGCGTGTCGGGTGCGTTCGTTGCCGCCGAGCAAGTGGTCATCGACACGCTAATCAATCAGGCGCGTAGCTATGTCTATACCACCGCCACGCCGCCTGCCTTGTCGGTCGCGCTGTTAGCGAGTTTGCAACTGATAAAAAATGGCGACGACAGGCGCGCGCATTTGCAAAAACTCATCACACAATTACGCGATGGATTAGCAGATTTAGCTTGGTCGCTGATGCCGTCCGACACAGCGATACAACCGCTGCTGATTGGTGACAATCATCAAGCATTGAAGTTAAGCGAGGGCTTACGCGAACGCGGTATCTGGGTCGCGGCGATACGCCCGCCCACCGTGCCGCAAGGCACAGCACGCTTGCGTATCACGCTGTCGGAGGCGCATAGCGAAGCTGATGTGCAACAACTCATAGGAGCGTTGCATGAGCTTGCATGTTGAGACTTTCGGCAGCGGCGCGCCGCTGTTGTTGATACACGGTTGGGGGATGCACGCTGGGATGTGGGGCGAGCTGGTGGAAAAGCTCGCCGCAGATTTTTGTGTGCAGGTGGTGGATTTGCCTGGGCATGGAAGCTCGCGTAGGGGCATAAAGTCTTACGCCCCTACGACCGTGTTGGATGAAATCGTCGCTGAGTTGTCCGCAAGATTTGCACAGCCGCTCACTCTGTGCGGCTGGTCATTAGGCGGGCAGATTGCCTTGCGTTGGGCGCAGTTAGAGCCGCAAAAAATTCAACGCTTGGTGCTAGTTTCTAGCACGCCGTGCTTTGCGCAGCGCGCCGATTGGTTGGAGGCGATGCCGCTTGCCACGTTGGCGGAATTCGCCGTTGCCTTGGCCGACAACCCTACGCAGACATTGCGTCGCTTTGTGGCGTTGCAAACGCGTGGCAGCGACAACGAGCGCGCCTTGTTGACGCGTTTACGCAACGAACTTTTTGCCCATGGCGAACCTGATTGGTCGGTTTTACAAAGCGGCTTGGACATTTTGCGCGATTGCGATTTACGCGAAGCATTGCCCAACATCAACCAACCCAGCTTAGTTATCGCAGGTGAGCGTGATACCCTCACGCCCCCGCAAGCCTCGGAATATATGGCGGCGGCGTTGCCTGATGCGCAATTAGTCACCATCGCAGGTGCGGCGCACGCGCCTTTTTTGTCGCATCCAGAACAATTTATCGAACCCTTGAAAAATTTTTTGCATGAACGAATTTGAAATAAATAAACGCCAGATGCGTCGCGCTTTTAGTCGTGCCGCGACGAACTACGACGCGACCGCCGTGCTGCAACGCGAAGTCTGTACGCGCATGTTGGAACGCTTGGACTACATCAGAATGCAACCGCAACGCATCATGGATGTTGGCAGCGGTACGGGTTGGGGGACGCGGCAATTGGTGGCGAAATATCCATCCGCGCAGATGATTTCTTTGGACATCGCCATCGGTATGTTGCAAGCGGCGCGCGGTACAGCTAGCTGGTGGCAGAAAATTTTTAGCCAACAAAAAACCGCGCTGCTGTGCGCCGATGTGGAAGCCTTGCCGATAGCCTCGAATAGTTTGGATATGGTGTGGTCGAATTTGGCGGTGCAATGGTGTAACGATTTGCCCGCGACCATAGGTGATTTGCATCGCGTGTTAAAGCTCGAAGGCTTGTTGATGTTCAGCACTTTTGGCCCTGATACGTTGAAGGAACTACGTCAGGCTTTTCATGGTGTCGATGCGCACAATCACTTGAACCGTTTTGCCGATATGCACGACATTGGCGATATGTTGTCGCACGGCGGCTTTGCTGAACCTGTGATGGATATGGAATATCTCACCCTGACTTACGACGATGTGCGTTCTGTGTTGCACGACCTAAAAGCCATCGGCGCGAACAACGCCACAGCGGGACGCGGTCAGGGTTTGATGGGCAAACAGGCGTGGAAGCTGTTGGTGGAAAATTACGAAGCCATGCGCCGCGATGGGAAATTGCCCGCAAGCTATGAAGTGATTTACGGCCACGCGTGGAAACCACAGCCTAAAAAATTAGCGGATGGACGCGCCATTATTAAGACGGATTTCAAACTTTGAAACAGCAAAATAATCGTCGCACAGATGGGGGGAGTGCTATCCGACACTCACCCATTTCAATGTCGGATAACGCGATAAAACCGCTCATCCGACCTACGAAAAGATGACATGAGCTATTTCGTCACCGGCACAGACACCAATGTGGGCAAGACGCTGATCAGTTGCGCATTGCTCGAATGCTTTGCGGCGCAAGGCGCAACCGTCATCGGTATGAAGCCTGTAGCGGCGGGAGGGTCGTTGCATAGCAACGGGGACACCCCGGATGTGCCCCTTGCGGGTGCGGCGGGAGGGTCGTTGCATAGCAACGGGGACACCCCGGACGTGCCCCTTGCGGGTATAGCGGGAATTGACGCATCAGGGCGCAATGAAGATGTGATTTTGTTGAACGCAGCAAGCACGGTGTGCGCCGAAAATTCGCTTATCAATCCCTATCATTTTGCGTCCGCCATCGCGCCGCATCTTGCTGCGCAACAAGAAAACATCCGTATAGATTTGCCACATATCGTCGCCTCATTTCACGCGCTGCAAACGCTTGCCGATGTCGTGATTGTCGAAGGTGCGGGCGGTTTTATCGTGCCGTTGAACGACACGCAAGACAGCGGCGATTTGGCGGTGCAGCTCGGTTTGCCGATTATTTTGGTGGTGGGGATGCGCTTGGGCTGCTTGAATCACGCGCTGCTCACCGTGCAAGCAATCGCCGCGCGTGGCTTGACGTTAGCGGGTTGGGTGGCGAATTGCCTGGATGAAAATATGACTATGCGCGCAGAAAATATCGCCGCTTTACAGCAACGTATTGCATCACCCTTGCTCGGTATTGTGCCGTTTCAGCCACAGCCCGATGCGTGTCATGCCGCAACTTGTTTGAGTGTGGCATCATGCGCCGCCAGAATTTAGTCGTTACTCGCTGCTGGGAGCGCAATTTATTGCGCGATGTTTTAGATGTGGCTATCGCCCGACAAGTCGGTCTCCTACAAGACTCCACTCACAACTTACTGCTTCTAAAATCATGACCGACTTCAGCATCATCGCGGTATTTTTTGTAGGTCTCTTAGGCGGCGTGCATTGCCTTGGTATGTGCGGCAGCATCGTTGGCATTCTGACCACGCAGCTACCCAAAAACAAAAACCTGTTGCCCTTCCATCTCGCATACAGCATGGGACGCGTGGCGAGTTATAGCGTGGCGGGGGCACTAGTCGGCAGCGTGGGGGCGGCGGGATTGTTGTGGCGCGACCAAGTGCCGATTCAGCATTTACTGTTCGCTTTGTCGAGTTTGATGCTCATCGCGCTGGGGCTGTATTTGGCAGGTTTGGGTAATTTTGTGCGACGCATCGAAGGCGTGGGACGCGGCTTGTGGCAACGCTTGCAACCGTTTACCGCGCGACTATTTCCTGTTGTGACACCCTGGCGCGCTTTTCAACTCGGCATAGTGTGGGGCTGGTTGCCGTGCGGTCTGGTGTACAGCGTGTTGCTCACCGCGTTGGCGAGTGGCAGCGCGCAAAGCGGCGCACTCATCATGCTGGCGTTTGGTTTAGGCTCGCTGCCGAATTTGTTGCTGATCGGCTTGTTTTGGCAACGTGTGAAAGGCTGGGTGCAGCATCCGCGTGTGCGCCTGATGGCGGGCTTATTGGTCGCGGCATTGGGTGTGTATGGGCTAATAAAAGTCGGTTACACGTTTTACATCAACGGCTGGACAGGAGCGTGTCATGTGGCTGCATAAAATTCAAAACCACGTCGCCATACGGCGTTGCGCTCAAAAAATCTGGCTTGAATATAAAACATATTCGGCGCGGCGATTTTTTTCGCGCGCCTTCACACGAAGCAAGGAGCGAATGCGACTATGTTTCATGGGGAAGCCCCTTGCGGTCTTGTCTGGCTTAGTGGTTTTGAATTTTCTAGTGTTCGGTATGACCGCCTGCGAAGAACCCAAATTGCCTTCGCCATTTCATGCCAGCGAGGTCGCGGGGAAGTTCGCGCAAGCGGATTTCAAACTCACCGATCATCACGGCAAACCGCGCACGCTGGCGGATTTTCGCGGCAAGGTGGTGTTGCTATTTTTCGGTTATGTGCATTGTCCTGATGTGTGTCCGACCACCTTGGCTGATTTGGCACAAGCCATGCAGCTCCTAGGCGACGATGCTAAACGCGTGCAAGTGCTATTCGTCACAGTGGATCCTGAGCGCGACACCACCGAGCTATTGGCAAATTATATTCCTGCGTTTAATGCTGATTTTTTAGGCTTGTCGGGCGACGCGCAAGCCACGGCGGACGTGACCCGTGCGTTTGCGGTGAGTTATCAAAAGCAGCCCAGCAAAACGAGCTACAACGTCGATCACAGCGCGGGAACGTATTTGATTGATGGGCAGGGCAAGGTGCGGCTGTTAGCCTCTTACGGTCAAAGTGCGGTGCAATTTGCGCAAGATATTCATTTGCTGTTAGCCCTGTCACGATGACCACTTTTTTTCAGAAAACGGGCGGGCTGGATGCGGCACAACAGCCTAGCCTGATTACCCCAGATAATTTTGCGGTGCGTGCCGCTCAGTTGCGCGCGCGCTTAGATGACTATCCGCTGATGCTGATTGCCGCGCCCGCCAGCATAGGCTGCTTGCTGGTGATATTGTTTTGGGATGTGCTGGCGCATCGCACCCTGCTGGCGTGGCTGGGGGTGATGGCGGCAACTCAAGCCGTGGAATTATTTGTCTGGTGGCAGGCGCAGCATGGCACGCAAACCTTTACCCAAGTACGTCTATGGCATCGTCGCTTAGGCATGATGGTGTTGGTGGCAGGCTTGGTATGGGGGGCGGCGGGGGTGCTGTTATTTACCCCGCATAATCTGGCTTATCAATTTTTATTGACCTCGATTGAGCTCGGCGTGGTGTGTGGCTCAGTAATGGTGCATCCCTTGCATCTGATTTCTTGGCGTTGGTCATTGGGCTTGGTAGTGCTGCCGTTGGCGATGCGCCATCTGTACGAATTTGATTTCACACATAGTCTCGTCGCGCTGATGTTGCTGATGTATTACGGTTATTTATGGCGCGGCGGCTCAACCTGGAGTCGCTTATTAGAAAATCTCTGGCAACGCGATGCAGAAAAGCAACAACTGGTCGATCAACTGCAATTAGCCAAGCTGCGCGCGGAAACAGCCACGCAACAAAAGTCGCGCTTTTTAGCTTCCGCTAGTCACGATTTACGCCAACCTATGCAAGCCCTCACGCTGTTTGTGGAAGCCTTAAAAATGCAGCCGCACACGCCACAAGCGCAACCATTAGTGGCGCAAATCGCACTCTCGGTGGAGGTGTTGGGCGATATGTTTAACAGTTTGCTGGAGTTATCTAAGCTCGATTCTGGCGGGGTACGCGCGCACTTTGCGCCGTTTGAATTGCAGCCGCTCATGCAGCGTATGCAAGCCGAATTCAGCGTATTAGCACAGCAAAAAAATCTCACCTTTAGTTTGGATTGCCGCGCTGCTTATGTGTTGAGCGATGCCGAATTGGTCGAGCGCGTGCTACGCAATTTATTGAGTAACGCGCTGCGCTATACCGAACAAGGCGCGGTGAGTTTAAGTTGTGAGCGTGAAGCCAGCGGGGTGCGCATCGTGATTCGCGACACGGGCATCGGCATCGCGCCCGAACATCTCGCGCATATTTTTGAGGAATACTATCAAGCGGAAAACGCGCATCGCCAGCGCAGCAATGGTCTGGGCTTAGGCTTGGCGATTGTGCAGCGACTGGATAGTTTGTTGGACTTACATTTGCAGGTTAAATCGGTTGCGGGACAAGGCAGTGAATTTTCATTTATCGTGCCGTACGCCTAAAGGAGCGCGTGATGTTAGCTAATTTGGCAGCAAAATTATCACTCGATATTAACGATGAGAATCTGGCGATTCGTGCCGCACAAATTCGCGCGCGCTTAGGCGAATATGTGCTGATGGTGGCGAGCCAGATGGTGTTAGCGGTGCTGATGGTATGGCTGATGTGGGACAAAGTTGCGCACTTCACACTGCTATGCTGGATAGGTTTGTTGTATAGCGCGCACGCGCTGGAAATATTCTTTTGGTGGCGGCATCGCCAGCACACCCGCGACGTGCGCGAATGCCAACACTGGCGTAATCGCTTTTTAATTTTTACCAGTTTTAGTGGCGCGGTGATGGGCAGTGCGGCGGTGCTGATGTTTGTGCCGAACGACACCGCCTATCAAGCCTTATTGATTTGCATCATATTGGGGCTGTCGGCGGGCGCGGTCACAGTCAACCCTGTTTATCCCGCCTCAATGTACTTGTACACCTTGCTGCTGATGCTGCCGCTGTTGTTTAGCACACTGCGCGTCGGCGATGCAACACATACGATGTTGGGCGCGATGTTGCTGCTCTATCTGCTGTTTATTTTGCACACGGGCTATGGCTTGGCGCGAACTTTTGCGCTCTCGTTACAACGCAGCGAAGAAAATGTCACCTTGGTGTTGCAGCTTATCGAAGAGAAAAAAACCGCCAATGCGGCGCGTCAAATCGCCGAGCAATCCAATTTATCTAAATCTAAATTTTTAGCCGCCGCCAGTCACGATTTACGCCAGCCCATGCACGCTTTGAGCCTGTTTGTGGAAGCCTTAAAGTCGCACATCAGCGACCGCAGCGGCACAGCAATTTTGACCCAAGTCGAACATTCGGTGGATGTATTGGGGCAAATGTTGGATGCCTTGTTAGACGTGTCGCGCCTTGATTCTGGGGTGATTGCGCCACACTATGCGCAGTTTTCAGTACAACAATTATTCAGCCAACTGCGTAATGAATTTGCCGCCACGGCGCAAGAGAAAAAGCTGCACTGGCAGGTCGCGCCGTGTGAGGTGGTGGTGTATAGCGACGCATTATTGTTAGAGCGCATTTTGCGTAATTTGCTGAGTAACGCACTGCGTTACACCGTACAAGGTGAAGTGAGTTTGCGCGCCTACGTCATCGACACGGTGTTGCAAATCGAAGTCGCTGATACGGGCATCGGCATCGCCAGCAAACATCTGCCGCAAATTTTTGACGAGTATTTCCAAGTCGGCAATGAACAGCGCGATCGCAAGCAGGGCTTAGGTTTAGGGCTCGCGATTGTGCAACGCTTGAGTCAGTTATTGCACTGCCAATTACAGGTCGAATCGACGCTCGGTGTAGGGACGCGGTTTAGTTTAAAAGTGCCACTGCAACTGTCCAATGCTATGATTAAAGATGCTAAAAAATCCAATCAAGGGAGTATTACAACATGAAAATTTTATTAGTCGATGACCACAATTTATTCCGCGAAGGGATGCGCTATGTGTTGCAGCAATTGCAAGGCGGTATCGAGATTATCGAAGCGAGTAATTTTGTCGATGCCTTAAAGCAAGCCGATTTACATCCCGACTTAGATTTAACTCTGATGGATTTGAATATGCCTGGCAGCGAAGGCGCGGTGTCGGTGAAGTTTTTTCATCAACGCTATCCGCATATTCCGCTGGTGATTATTTCTGGCGAAGAAGGGCGCAGCTTGATGGAAAAAGTGATGAGCAGCGGCGCGATGGGCTTTGTGTGCAAAAGCTCGACTGCGCCAGTGATGTTGAGCGCGCTCAATTTAGTGCTGGCAGGCGGCGTGTATGTGCCGCCGCAGTTGTTGCAACATGCTGACGGCGCGCCAGACGGCGAACCTGAACGCCGCGATAAACGCAGTATCAACACCAATGAATACGGCTTAACCGCGCGACAAATGCAAGTGCTCAAACATATCGCTGAAGGCATGAGCAACAAAGAAATCGCGCGTGAAATTGCCCTCGCCGAAGGCACGGTAAAAATCCACGTCGCCGCCTTGTATCAAACCTTGCGCGTCAATAGCCGTATGGAAGCGGTGCGCGTGGCATCGCAACTCGGTCTTATCGGAGCGGTGTAATGAGTGATGCGAATCGCGCGGCGCACGCGCCTAAAATTGTGCGTGTGTTGCGCGAATCGCGTTGGTTGTTATTGCTTGCTTGCGCAATCTATTTCACCCTCATTTTGTTTGGCTTTAATCGCGGCGATGCGGCTTGGTCGCACAGCGGCACGGGCGCGTTCACGCACAATCCAGGTGGCGTATTCGGCGCGTATCTCGCCGATATTTTGTTTTATTTATTTGGCGTGTCCGCCTGGTGGTGGGTGGGCTTGATGCTGCAACGTGTTTGGTCTGGCTATCACCAGTTGCGTGCCGACAGCGTGTTTCAAGCCCGCGCACTGTGGTTAAGCAATCTAGGTTTCGTGCTGCTATTAGCCAGCAGCAGCGCGTTGGAAGCGATTCGTTTACACAGTTGGCAAGTGGCGTTGCCGCTTGCCCCTGGCGGCATGGTGGGCGAAGTGCTGGGCAACGCCGCGACCTATGTGTTTGGCTTTACGGGCGCGACCTTGTTGCTGATTGCCTTGCTCGCTGCCAGCTTTAGCGTGTTTAGCGGTTTGTCTTGGCTGCGTTTTATGGACGCACTGGGTGCGTTCATAGAAGCCGCTTATGCGTGGGCGCGGCGCACTTGGCAAACGCGGCGCGACAAACGTATTGGCGCGGTGGCGATGACGCAGCGCAGTGCGCTGGTGCAAGAAGAAAAGCAACGCGTCGAAGAGCATCAGCCCATTCATATTGAAATGCCCGTGGTGGCAGTGGTCAAATCCGAGCGCGTCATCCAAGAAAAGCAAACCCAACTCTTTACAGAAATTCGCGACTCGGTGTTGCCGCCGCTGCATTTGCTCGACGCGGCGATGCCGCACACCGAAACCGTTTCGGCCGACACTTTGGAATTCACCTCGCGCTTAATCGAACGCAAACTCAAAGAGTTTGGTGTGACGGTCAGCGTGGTCGGCGCGTATCCCGGCCCTGTGATTACGCGTTACGAAATCGAACCCGCCGTCGGGGTCAAAGGCAGCCAGATTATTAACTTGGTGAAAGACCTCGCACGCGCCTTGTCGGTGGTCAGCATCCGCATGGTTGAAACCATACCGGGCAAGGCTTACATGGCGTTGGAGCTGCCCAATCCGAAACGCCAAATGGTGCAACTTTCCGAAATTCTAAGTTCGCAAGCCTATGCCGAGATGAACTCGCTGCTGACGGTCGTGATGGGCAAAGACATCGCGGGCAAACCTATCGTTGCCGACCTTGCCAAAATGCCGCATGTGTTGGTGGCGGGGACGACGGGTTCGGGTAAGTCGGTGGGCATTAACGCGATGATTTTGAGCATCCTCTACAAGGCCACGCCGCAACAAGTGCGCCTGTTGATGATAGATCCCAAGATGCTGGAGCTGTCGGTGTACGCGGATATTCCGCACCTCATTGCGCCCGTGGTCACCGACATGCGCCAAGCCGCGTCGGGCTTGAATTGGTGCGTGGTGGAAATGGACAAACGCTATCGGCTGATGTCGGCGTTGGGCGTGCGTAATTTGGCGGGCTATAACCAAAAAATTCGCGACGCAATTAAGGCAGGCAAACCGCTCACCAACCCGTTCACGCTCACGCCTGAAAATCCTGAAGCCTTAGAAGAAATCCCGATGCTGGTGGTGTTCATCGATGAGCTGGCGGATTTGATGATGGTGGTCGGTAAAAAAATCGAAGAACTCATCGCACGTCTTGCGCAAAAAGCCCGCGCGTGCGGCATACATCTGGTGTTGGCAACGCAACGCCCCTCGGTGGATGTCATTACAGGGCTGATAAAAGCCAACGTGCCGACGCGGATTTCTTTTCAAGTGTCGAGCAAAATTGATTCGCGCACCATCCTCGACCAGATGGGCGCGGAAGCGTTGCTGGGGCAAGGCGATATGCTGTATCTGCCACCTGGCACGGGTTATCCGCAACGGGTACACGGTGCGTTCGTGTCTGACCAAGAAGTGCATAGAGTTACCGAATATCTCAAGTCGCAAGGCGAGCCGCAATATATCGACGGCGTGCTCAATTCGCTAGACGAAGCGGACGCGGAAAGCGAAGCAGGCGGGGGGGCGACACTCGGTTCAGAAGCCGATCCGCTCTACGATCAAGCCGTTGAAATCGTCCTCAAATCGCGCCGCGCTTCCATCTCGTTGGTGCAAAGAAACTTACGCATCGGCTACAACCGCGCCGCCCGCTTAGTCGAACAAATGGAAGCGGCAGGCTTGGTGTCCGCGATGCAAAACAACGGCAACCGCGAAGTGCTGGCGCCGAATCGTTCGGAGTAAAAATTAAGTCGGTCGATGTGAATTGGATGAAATGATGCAATTCTGACTTAGATCGGTCGCTCTTATCAGCATCGCCGCCTAATTATTTTGGAGAGTCAACCAACGAGAAAACTTAGCCCTGCTGTAGGCTGGTTACTTCTCCCATCGCCCCGTTATCTAGATAATTTATGCGACAATGCGCGCCGCAAAAATTAGCCCTTGCCTGATTCAGGGCATCTTCATTCAGGACAAAACGTGTTTCTAGCAAATTTCAAAAAATTACTCGCGAGTGATATGGCAGCGGTGGACGGGGTGATTCGTACGCGGCTGCATTCCGAAGTCGCGTTAGTCAATCAAATCGGCGACTACATTGTTGCCAGCGGCGGCAAGCGTTTGCGCCCTGCCTTGGTCGTGTTATCAGCGCAAGCGTTTGGCTATCAAGGCAAGCAGCATCACGACTTAGCGGCGGTGGTGGAGTTTATTCATACCGCAACTTTGCTGCATGACGACGTGGTGGACGAATCGGATTTACGTCGTGGACAAGCGACCGCGAGTGCAGTGTTTGGCAACGCGCCTAGCGTGCTGGTGGGCGATTTTTTATATTCGCGCGCCTTTCAAATGATGGTCGAAGTCGGCGCGATGCGCGTGATGCAAACTTTGGCGGACGCGACTAATTTGATTGCCGAAGGCGAAGTGTTGCAACTGTTAAATTGCCACGATGCCGATGTGGATGCCGCCAACTATATGCGCGTGATTCACTGCAAAACCGCGAAATTATTTGAAGCCGCGATGCGCCTCGGTGCGATTTTAGGGTGCGCGGATGCGGCACAAGAAGCTGCGGTGGCGGCGTACGGAATGCACCTCGGCACAGCATTCCAATTAGTCGATGACGTGTTGGATTATTCGGCAGAAGAAGCGCAAACAGGCAAACATTTAGGCGATGATTTGGCGGAAGGCAAGCCGACTTTGCCATTGATTTATGCCATGCAGCACGGCACAAGCGAACAAGCCGCACTGGTGCGTGAGGCAATTGAAAAAGGTGACGTGGAAAAATTTGCCGAGGTGTTAGCCATCATTCACACCACGGGCGCATTGGCTTACACGCGTTCGGTCGCACTCGCCGAAACGGCGGCGGCGTGTGCTGCATTAGCAGTGTTGCCTGACAGTTCGTACAAACAATGCTTGTTGGAGTTAGCCCAATTCGCCGCGAATCGCGAGTTTTAGTTAGGAGATTGCCATGAGCCGTTTAATTTTTATTTTAGCCATTGTCGCGGTGATTTATGTGTTGCTGCGCCGCTATCGCAAAAACTCGTTAGACCAAGCAAACACGCCGCCTGTTGAGCCACAAACGATGTTGCGTTGCAAGCAATGCGGCGTGCATGTGCCGAGCAGCGAAGCGGTGCTGGCGAACGGTGAAAACTTTTGCTGCGCGGCACATCGCGATGCGTATCGCGCCTAAATTGCCAATGCGCTGCGGGCGATGAAACTCCTCCACCAGCCCGAAAAACTCCCCTTAGATTTTTGGCGTTCGCTGCGCTACTACAACTTCTATCGTCTGCTGCAAGCCACGCTGTTCGTGCTTTTGGGCGGGGCGTTCGGTAGCAAACTCGCACTCAATCCTGAGCAACTCTTGCTGTTTTTTTCTGCCGCCGTTATTTATTTAACGTCGGTGTTGATGTCGTTTATTTTCTTGCGCTTAGATCGCCATCGCTTTATCTGGCAACTCAGTTGGCAAGTTGGCGGCGACATTTTGGCGGTGTCGGTGTTCTCCTATTTGAATGGCGGAATCGTCAGCAATATCGGGTTGCTGTTGTTGATTTCATTGGCGGCGGCGGGCTTGGTCAGTCGCGGCAAAATCACTTTATTTTTTGCCGCACTGGCGAGTTTGGCGACCTTGTTCGTCCACACTTTTGGTGTGTTGTACAGCAACGCGGATGACAGTAAGTTTGTGCAAGTGGGGCTGCTGTGCATGGCGTATTTCGCGGTGGCATGGATGGCGCAAAACTTAGCCAAACACGCGGTGGATAGTCAGCAATTAGCGGCGCGGCGCGGTTTGGATTTACTCAGTTTGTCCGAGGCCAGTCGGCTGGTGATGCGCGATATGCAAGACGGCGTATTGGTCATAGACGCACAAGGGGTCATCGTGCAGATGAATCCGAATGCGATGCGCATGTTGCAACATCCTGCCGCGTCGGGCGAGCTGTTGTCGGAAGTTTTTCCGATGTTGTTTGGTCAATACGCGCTGTGGAAATATAGCGGGCAAGTCAGCAACGACACGGTGCAGTTGGATGTCGGTGTACAAGTGCGACTGCGCTTGGTGGCGGTGCAGCGCGATGCCGAACATGGCGTGGTGATTTTTTTAGAAGATATGCAGCGCGTGCAAGCCCAAGCACAGCAAATTAAATTGGCGGCATTGGGGAGATTAACCGCCAACATCGCGCATGAAGTGCGCAATCCGCTTTCGGCGATTAGCTACGCCACCGAGTTGTTGCAAGAGGATGCACTCACGCCTACGCAGCAACGCTTGTTGCAAATGGTGTTGGATAACACCCAGCGCATTAACCAAATTGTCAGCGATGTGATGCAGCTGAATCGGCGCGATCGGGTGCGTGCCGAGGAGATTGCCTTGGCAGATTTTTTGGCGGATTTGCGGGATGAGTTTAATCAAGCCGAACATCTGGCGGCAGGTGTGTTGGTGCTAGAAATAAACGCGCCAGTTGCTGAACATCTAATGGTGCAATTTGATCGCGACCAGTTGCGCCAAGTGCTGTGGAACTTAATGCTGAATGGGCTGCGTCACGGTCATGCGCAGCCCGCTAGCTTGCTGCTGCGCGCCGAGTGGCGGGAGGACAGGGTGCAATTATTTGTTGAGGATGATGGCGCGGGCGTGGCGGTGGCGCATCAAGCGCGCTTATTTGAACCCTTTTTTACCACTGCCGAACAAGGCACAGGCTTAGGTCTATACATCGCGAAAGAGCTGTGTGCGGCGAATGGTGCGGAGCTGCTATATGCGCCGCGCGTCACGCAGCTGGGCGCGTCGTTCGGTATTATTTTTGCAGAGGTGCGCCATGACGGAAACAAAATCAGCCAGTAAAAAATCACGCGTACTGTTGGTCGATGACGAAGCGGATATTTTAGAGCTGCTCGAAATGGCGTTGCTCAAAATGGGCTTGCAAGTCGATAAGGCGAGCAATGTCACGCAGGCATTGGCGAAGCTCGCCAGTCGCCATTACGATTTATGCCTCACCGATATGCGGATGCCCGATGGTGAAGGCTTGCAAATCGTCGAGTACATCGCGCAAAAAAATCTTGCCACGCCCGTCGCGGTGATTACCGCGCACGGCAATATGGATAACGCCGTCACGGTGCTCAAAGCGGGCGCGTTTGATTATTTGAGCAAGCCCGTGTCGCTGGAACAACTGCGCAGCTTGGTCAAAGCCGCGTTGCGTTTGTCTAGCG
Organism: Sideroxydans sp.; assembly: GCA_029850585.1. Lineage (GTDB taxonomy): Bacteria > Pseudomonadota > Gammaproteobacteria > Burkholderiales > Gallionellaceae > Gallionella. The sequence goes on along the minus strand of JARCRQ010000100.1, from coordinate 6,125 downwards.
ACAGCAATCAGAGCGAACAACTGTTGCTGGGCAATGCGCCCGCCATGCACAAGGTGCGTGATTTGATTGCGCGCGTGGCGAAGAGCCAAGCCCCTGTACACATCACCGGCGAATCGGGCAGCGGTAAAGAGCTCGCCTCGCGCTTGATTGTGTTGCAAGGTGCGCGCGCGGATGCGCCGCTGATTGCGGTGAACTGTGGCGCGATTCCTGAAAATTTAATGGAGAGCGAATTTTTCGGTTACAAAAAAGGCGCGTTCACGGGTGCGGAAAAAGATCGCGATGGATTTTTTCAGGCAGCGCACGGCGGCACTTTATTTTTAGATGAAGTTGCCGATTTGCCGCTGGCGATGCAAGTGAAATTGCTGCGCGTGATACAAGAAAAGCGCGTGCGTAAAGTCGGCGCGACCACTGAAGAGGCGATAGATGTGCGCATCATTAGTGCCACGCATAACGAGCTTGCCGAGCGGGTTAAACAAGGCAAGTTTCGCCAGGATTTGTATTACCGTTTGAATGTCATTCCGATCCAAATGCCCGCATTGCGTGAGCTGCGCGAGGACGTGGCAGACATCGCGCAACACACGCTGACGCGCTTGAAAATGGGTGCGCAGGTGAGTTTTTCGGATAGTGCCTTACGCGCCCTACAAAGCTACGATTTTCCGGGCAATGTGCGCGAGTTAGAAAACATCATCGAGCGCGCCTTGGCGTTGTGCAGCGACGGTTTGATTACCCCAGAAGATTTGCAAATTCATGCCGCGCCTGAGCAACGCTCCTTAGAGGTTGCGACCGATTTACCAGTTGGCAAATATGTATTGCAAGACTATTTGGATGACGTGGAGCGACGCGCGTTGTTGGCGACTTTGACACAAACGTATTTCAATCGCACCGCTGCGGCAAAATTATTGGGCTTAAATTTACGCACCATTCGCTATCGTATGGAACGACTAGGCATCAACGCGCCAGAAGGGGTAGATGATGAAAGTTGATGCGCAAGGCTGGCTAAGCGGCTGCCAACATATTGCTTCGCCCAATTGCGACGCGCGCCCGACGGAGCAAATTAACTTATTGGTGATACACAACATCAGCTTGCCGCCCGATGAATTTGGTGGCGATGGTGTGCAACGATTGTTCACTAATCGCTTAGATGTGAATGCCCATCCGTATTACCAAACCATCGCTGAGTTAAAAGTTTCCGCGCATTTTTTTATTCGTCGCGATGGCGAGATTATTCAGTTTGTGTCCTGCTTAGATAGAGCTTGGCACGCGGGCGCATCGTGCTGGCAGGGTGCTGCGCGTTGCAATGACAACTCACTAGGCTTGGAGCTAGAAGGCTCGGACAGCACGCCGTTTACAGATGCCCAATATGCGGCGTTGCAACAGCTCACGCAGACCTTACGCACGCACTATCACTTCGCGGGCATCGCAGGACATCGCGACATTGCGCCGCAACGCAAAACCGATCCAGGCGAATTTTTCGACTGGTTGCGCTACCTCACTAGCATTAGTAAATCCTGATTTGTTGCAGCAGCAAGGATGAACACCTCGGCCGAATTATCTAGGCCGTTTTTTTTGTTTTATTGCTTGGTGATTTTATTTTTAGACACTACAATTAGTAAGTTCCTTGCAAAAAAACACTATATTTAGTGTTTAGTGTTTGCAAGGTTTTTCTTATTTTCCATTCACATCAGGGAGAAGTTCATGCCGCAAGCACTTGCCACCAATGCTGTTTCCTCTGTTTCTAGCCAATTTAATATGCCTACTCAACCTGTCCACTCTATCGCTTTGGATCAATATAAAGTCATTCGCCGCAATGGTTCGGTGGTGGCATTTGAGCCTGGCAAAATTGCTATCGCGTTAACGAAAGCCTTCATCGCAGTCGGTGGCGCGCAAGCTGCCGCATCAGCACGCGTGCGCGACATGGTGGAACAGCTCACGCAACATTTAGTCGGTGCGATGACGCGTCGTATGCCGCATGGCGGCACGCTGCACATCGAAGATATTCAAGATCAAGTTGAGCTCGGTTTGATGCGTTCAGGTGAACACGATGTGGCGCGCGCCTATGTGTTGTATCGCGAAGAACGTTCGCGCAGCCGTGCTGCACTGAAGGCGATTGAACCTGCGGTAGCGATTAACGTGGTGGGCTTAAACGGTGTGCTGCATCCGCTCGATTTGGTGCGCCTCAATGCCTTGGTGGTGTCGGCTTGCGTCGGTTTAGGCGATGCGGTGAACCCTGAGTTAATTATTAAAGCCACGCTGAAAGATTTGTACGACGGTGTGCCACAACATGAAGTGAGTAAATGTTTGGTGTTGTCGGCGCGCGTCTTAATTGAAACGGATCCTGCCTATAATTTTGTCACCGCACGATTGTTGTTGAATGATTTTTGCAGCTTGGTGTTGGGCGAAGAAGTGACGCAAGCAGATATGGCAACACGTTACGCCGATTACTTCCCAGGCTATATCAAGCAAGCCATAGAAGCCGAGTTATTAGACGTGAAAATGGCGCAATTTGACTTGCCGCGTTTGGGCAAAGAGCTGGATGCGAATCGCGATTTGCAGTTCGGTTACTTAGGCTTACAAACTTTGTTTGACCGCTATTTTTTGCACATCAACGAAAAGCGTATCGAGTTGCCGCAAGCCTTCTTTATGCGCGTGGCGATGGGCTTGTCGCTCAATGAAGCTAATCCAAACGAACGCGCCATCGAATTTTATCGCCTGCTGTCGAGCTTTGATTTTATGAGCTCAACCCCGACTTTATTTAACGCCGGTACACGTCGTTCGCAACTGTCGTCGTGCTATTTGACCACCGTGTCGGATGACTTAGAAGGCATCTACGACGCGATTAAAGAAAACGCTTTGTTGTCAAAATTTGCAGGCGGTTTGGGTAATGACTGGACACCCGTGCGCGCACTCGGCGCACGCATCAAAGGCACGAACGGACAGTCACAAGGTGTGGTGCCGTTCCTTAAAGTGGTCAACGATACGGCGGTCGCGGTGAATCAAGGCGGCAAGCGCAAAGGCGCGGTGTGTGCCTATTTGGAAACGTGGCATTTGGACATCGAAGAGTTTCTGGATTTACGCAAAAATACCGGCGATGATCGTCGTCGCACTCATGACATGAATACCGCTAACTGGATTCCTGATTTATTTATGAAGCGCGTCATGGAAGGTGGCGATTGGACGCTGTTTTCACCGAATGACACGGTTGATTTGCACGATAAATTTGGTCGCGAATTTGAGCTGGCTTACACCGCCTATGAAGCCCTCGCGGCGAGTGGCAAACTCAAAGTGCACAAGACCGTTCAGGCGGCGAGCCTATGGCGCAAGATGCTGACCATGCTGTTTGAAACAGGTCATCCGTGGATTACTTTCAAAGACCCTTGCAACATCTGCAGCCCGCAGCAACACGTCGGCGTGGTGCATAGCTCAAATTTGTGTACCGAAATTACCCTTAACACCAACGACAGCGAAATCGCGGTATGTAATTTAGGTTCAGTCAATTTAGCGGCGCATTTGTATCCGCGCGGCCATGAGAAATTTGGTCAGCTCGACCACGCAAAATTGCAGCTCACTATCAGCACCGCGATGCGTATGTTGGACAACGTCATCGACATCAATTACTACGCCGTGGATAAGGCGCGCAATTCCAATATGAAGCATCGCCCAGTCGGTTTGGGCATTATGGGTTTCCAAGATTGTTTGCATAGTTTGCGCATTCCGTATGCGTCGCCAGCAGCGGTTGAATTTGCCGATCGTTCGATGGAAGCGGTGTGTTACTTCGCCTATTTGGCCTCGACCGAATTAGCCGAACAGCGTGGTCGTTATGCGACCTATCGTGGCAGTTTGTGGGATCGCGGCATCTTGCCGCAAGATACGCTAGACATGCTGCGCGAAGAGCGCGGCGGCTATGTTGAAGTCGATACTTCGGCGAGTATGGATTGGAGCGCGTTGCGCGCACGCATCAAACAATACGGGATGCGCAACTCGAATTGCGTGGCGATTGCGCCGACCGCAACCATCTCCAACATCATCGGCGTATCGGCGTGTATCGAGCCGACTTACCAAAACATTTTTGTGAAATCGAATTTGTCGGGTGAGTTCACCGTAATGAATGATTATTTAGTCGCCGACCTAAAAGCCTTGGGTTTGTGGGACGAAGTGATGATTGCCGATTTGAAATACTTCGACGGCAGCTTGGCAAAAATTGATCGCATTCCAGCCGAATTACGTAGCTTGTATTCAACGGCATTTGAAGTTGAACCAAGCTGGATTATCGAAGCCGCATCGCGTCGCCAAAAGTGGATCGACCAAGCGCAATCGTTGAACATTTATATGTCGGGTGTGTCAGGACGTAAACTCGATGAAACCTATAAGCTGGCTTGGGTTCGCGGCTTGAAGACCACTTATTATTTGCGTACTTTGGGGGCAACTTCAGCAGAAAAATCCACTGGCAAAGCGGGTGCATTAAATGCCGTTGCAAGTAGCTCGGACGTGCTGCCCGAAACGCAATTTTGCTCGATTGATAATCCCGAATGCGAAGCCTGTCAGTAAAGCTAAATTTAGTAGGAGAAAAATAATGTTGACATTAAATGAAAAAACGCTAGGCAATGAAAATGCTTTAGGTATGATGCGCGCATCGAACTTAGATGGCACAACTTCAATGCACTTGCAAGCAGTAAAAACGACTTCCGTTTCATCCTCATCGGCACTCGCAAATAAAGTGCCTACGGGTCGTATCCGCGTCGAAGACAAGCGCATCATCAATTGCAACGCTGACGTCAATCAGCTTGTCCCTTTCAAATACAAATGGGCGTGGGAAAAGTATTTGGCAGCGTGTGCGAATCATTGGATGCCGCAAGAAGTCAATATGACGGCCGACATCGCCTTGTGGAAAAGCGACAAGCTCAGCGATGACGAACGCCGTTTAATCAAACGCAATTTAGGTTTTTTTAGTACCGCAGACAGCCTTGCCGCGAACAACATTGTGCTCGGTACTTATCGCCACATCAGCAATCCAGAATGCCGCCAATACCTGTTGCGCCAAGCCTTTGAAGAGGCAATTCATACTCACGCTTACCAATACATTGTGGAAAGTTTGGGCTTGGATGACGGCGAAATTTTCAATATGTATCACGAAGTGGAAAGCATTCGCGCCAAGGATGAATTCCTACTGCCCTTCATTGACGTACTCACCAATCCCACTTTCAAAACGGGCACACCTAAAGCTGACCAAGATTTATTGCGCAGTTTGATTGTGTTTGCTTGCATCATGGAAGGCTTGTTTTTCTATGTCGGCTTCGTGCAAATTCTGGCACTCGGTCGGCAAAATAAAATGACGGGCGCGGCAGAGCAATATCAATATATTTTGCGCGACGAGTCTATGCATCTCAACTTTGGTGTCGATGTGATTAACCAAATCAAAATGGAAAATCCACATTTGTGGACCGCCGAATTCCGCGAAGAAATTCGTACGCTGTTTCAAAAAGGCGTAGAGCTGGAATATGCCTATGCCGAAGACACCATGCCGCGCGGCGTGCTGGGCTTGAATGCGTCGATGTTCAAAGAGTATTTACGTTTTATCGCGAATCGTCGTTGCCAACAAATCGGCGTAGATATTTTGTATCAAGGTGCGACCAATCCTTTCCCCTGGATGGCGGAAATGATCGACCTGAAAAAAGAAAAGAACTTCTTCGAGACCCGCGTCACTGAATATCAAACAGGCGGCGCGCTATCGTGGGACTAACGAGTATTTGAAAAATTTAACCCGCATCCTAGCTGATGCGTATCGCCCTAATTTATCAACGGGTCGATTTTAGGTGCAGGGGCTTTTAGGTCGTGATTTTCTTAACGCACGAGCTGAGGGGGTAGTAATCGTAGGTGTTGTATATTTTTTTAACTCTCAATGAAGGAGAACGAAATGGCAGCAGTAAAGAAAGCTAAACCAGCAGCGAAGAAAGTTGTCGCCGCGAAAAAGCCGGTAGCGAAGAAAGTCGTCGCTGCTAAGAAACCCGTTGCAGCGAAAAAAGTAGTGGCGGCGAAAAAGCCAGCTGCTAAAAAAGTTGTAGCCGCTAAGAAACCCGCCGCGAAAAAAGTAGTGGTAGCGAAGAAACCCGCCGTTAAAAAAGCAGTCG
>JARCRQ010000099.1 GCA_029850585.1 Sideroxydans sp. | reverse complement strand
TCTTACTTTCTCGGCATCGACTTCGGCACTTCAGGCGCACGCGCTTGTGTGATTGCTGAGGACAAATCGGTGTGCTGGGAGCAGCGCGTCAGCTTTGCTGATGCCGCCAATCAAACGCCGCAACAGTGGCGCGAGGCGTTGGAAACTTTACTCGCAGCTTTGCCGCCAGCACTCGCGAAAAATCTACATGGCATCGCGCTGGATGGCACGTCGGGTACGGTGTTGTTGTGTGATGCCGATCTTGCACCCGTCTCCCCTGTCCTGCTTTACAACGACAGTCGCGCGGCATTAGAAGCAGCCCAGCTAAAAACGCTCGCACCAAACAATCATATCGTTTGTTCTGCCAGCTCAGGCTTGGCAAAATTTCTCTGGCTGACGCAACGCTATCCCGATGCGCAACATTTTTTGCATCAAGCTGATTGGCTAACGGCGCAGCTCACGGGCGTAGTGTCGAGTGATTATCACAACGCGCTGAAGACAGGTTATGACGTAGCAAATTTGTGTTGGCCAGCATGGGCTTGGGCGTTACCCAACGCGAAAATTTTGCCGAAAGTGGTCGCGCCTGGCGCGTTGATTGCAACCATTACGCCCGATGTCGCAGCGCGTTTTGGCATTCATCACGCTTGCAAAATTTATGCGGGAACAACCGACAGCATTGCGGCATTTATGGCGAGTGAAGTGCATGAAACTAACGTGGGCGTGACCTCGCTCGGCACAACTTTGGTGTTGAAGCAATTATCACGCGTGCGGGTAGATGCCAGTGAATACGGCATTTATAGCCATCGTTATGGCGATTTATGGTTGCTCGGCGGCGCGTCGAATGCGGGCGCGGGCGTGTTGAACAATTATTTTGATGACGCGCAATTAGCGGCATTGAGCACGCAAATTGATGCGCAAAAAAATAGCCCGCTGGACTATTACCCCTTGTCCAAAACAGGCGAGCGGTTTCCCGTTAACGATGCAAATTTTGCGCCGCGTTTATCGCCTCGCCCCGATGACGATGCTGAATTTTTACATGGCATGTTGCAAGGCTTAGCGCGTATCGAAGCGGAGGGTTATGCCAAATTAAATCAGCTCGGGGCGGGCAAAATTACGCGCATCGTAAGCTGTGGCGGCGGCGCAAAAAACCCCACTTGGCAAGCTATCCGCGCGCGCCAAAACAATGTCGCCGTGAACGTCGCGGCGCATAGTGAAGCGGCTTATGGCGTGGCGTTATTAGCGCAAAAATCCGCTGCATAAAACGACTGCTTTTGTTAAAGTCCGCGCCTTAATTATTTGAGCCCACCCCATGTCCAACGCCGACCCCATCGAAATCGAAAAATTTTCACAACTCGCCCATAAATGGTGGGATCCGCACAGCGAATTCAAACCCCTGCACGACATCAATCCGCTGCGTTTGAACTACATCAACCAACGCGCACCGCTACTCGGCAAAAGCGTGTTGGACGTAGGCTGCGGCGGCGGCATTTTGTCGGAAAGCATGGCGGGGCTAGGCGCAGTCGTAACGGGCATCGACTTATCCGACAAAGCCTTGCAAGTCGCCAAATTACACTTGCTCGAAAGCGGCAAGAAAGTCGATTATCGAAAAGTTGCAGTGGAGCAATTAGCCACTGAGCAACCCGCTAGTTTTGATGTAGTGACGTGCTTAGAAATGCTCGAACATGTACCTGATCCCGCCAGCGTTATCAAGGCTTGCGCGACGCTAGTTAAACCAGGTGGGCAAGTATTTTTCTCCACGCTGAATCGCAATCCCAAGTCGTATTTATTCGCCATTATCGGCGCGGAATATGTGCTCAATATGTTGCCTCGCGGCACGCATGACTACGCCAAATTTCTCAAACCGTCCGAGCTGGCACAAGCCTGCCGCGCTGCGAATTTGAATGTCGCGGATGTCGTCGGCATGAGCTACAACCCGTTCAGCAAAGTCTATTCATTAGGACGCGACACCAGCGTGAATTACCTGATTGCGTGCCGCAGTGAGTAATCCCGTTCGCGCCGTTTTATTCGATTTAGACGGCACGTTTGCCGACACTGCGCCTGATCTTGCCTCCGCGCTCAATCATGTGCGCGCCACGCGCAGCTTAGCTCCACTGCCTTTAGAAATACTGCGTCCGCAAGCCTCACACGGCTCAGTAGGTTTGCTTAAAGTGGGCATGAATATCACGCCAGACTCGCCTGATTTTGCCGCCTTACGCGAGATATTTTTACAGCATTACGCTGACAACATTTGTGTCCACACGCGTTTATTCGACGGCATGGCGGAACTCATCAATCAGTTAGACGCGCGCGAAATTGTGTGGGGCATCGTCACCAACAAACCGCAGCGTTTTACTGAACCGCTGATGCAAGCCTTGGGCTATATCGAGCGTGCGGGATGTTTAATTAGCGGCGACACCTGCGCCCATGCCAAACCCCATCCAGAGCCGATGCAGCTAGCCTGCGCAACGATAAAAATCCCAGCGGAAAACTGCCTATATTTAGGCGACGATTTGCGCGATATGCAAGCCGCCAATGCGGTGAACATGCGTGGCATCATCGCCAATTACGGCTATGTCAGCGCGGACTGTTCGGTAGAAAATTGGCGGGCATTCGGCAGCGTGAATACGCCTTTAGAGCTGCTAAGTTTGATAGCCTAAAACCCATCTCACAAAGTCAATAGGCCTCGGAATCATTATCATCCGAGGCCTATCTAGTTGTGTTGTATGACAAGGCTCAACAGCCCCGGCTTACGGTTTTTTAGGCCGCGATAGCGTAGTTTTCATCGTTTGCATTTACATGCTTGCTTCATTTACGTCGATCGCCTGACGTGTCGCCCCAAAACCTATCTGCTCACTGTCGAAGCCATGTCATCCCCATCATAAATACGCAAATAAAACTGTGTACTTATGGTGGAGATGGGCGGGATTGAACCGCCGTCCAACAAGCCCTTAATGAATCAGAGTTTTCACAGACCGAAATCTGCTCACAACAATGCGCGGCATTATAGGCAAATAATTTAAGAACGCCAGCAGAAATTTTTAGACCAACAATCGTCATACATGAACGGCTGCAAGTGCTGATTACATAGGTGTTAGCGAGGTTTCACGCTAGAATGCGCGCCTGCTCAAAAGTCCCTGTAGTTAAATGGATATAACCGCCCCCTCCTAAGGGGCAATTCCGCGTTCGATTCGCGGTGGGGACACCAACACGACGCGCTTGCGCGACCTTATTTTAGCCTTGTAACAACTGCTCTAAACGCGTGCGTCCTTGTGGCGTGGACATCACCATCAACACATCATTGGCGCGTAACAAATGCTGGGCATCGGGATTAAGTTGCCATTTACCAAACTGGCTGCGCACTGCGAGCAACACAAAGTCGCGCTGTTGTGGGTCTAACACGGCGATGGGCTGACCCGCAAACTGTTCGGGCAGCACAATTTCTTCCATGCGTAAATTGTCGTCTGATTTAAGCATGTCATCTAAGAACGACACCACATGCGGACGCACCATCGCCGAGACGAGGCGCAAACCGCCAGTGAAGTCGGGCGATACAATTTCATCCGCGCCTGCGCTGCGGGTCTTTTCGGCATTTTTCAAATCGTGGCAGCGCGCCACGATACGCACGTCGGGATTGAGCTGACGCGCACTCAAGCTAATCACTAAGTTGAGCGTGTCGTCGGGGGCAACGGCAAAAATGCCGCGCGCATATTCAATCCCCGCTGCGATTAGCACATCGTTATCGGTGGCATCGCCATGGATATAAAGCTGCTCTGGATCGCGCGCCAAATAGCTTTCGATGTTGAGCAAATTGGAATCGAGCATGACAAACTCGCGCCCCGTCATCGCCAGTTCGTGCGCCACATTGCTGCCGACGCGCCCTACGCCACAGACGATGTAATGGTTGCGTAATTGGTCAATATTTTTTTGCATTTTCTTTCTCCGCCAAGTTTGTTTCAGGTCGCCTTCTAAAATCACAGCGGTCACCGCCGACAGGGCGAACGTCAAAATCGCAATGCCTGAAGCGGCAATCAACATGGTGAATACACGACCTTCGGGGTGATGCGAAAAATCAATAATTTCACCAAAACCAATGGTCGAAACGGTGATGAAGGTCATATAAAAACAGTCTAGCCAACTCACCGCTGCGCCGCCAATGATGCGATAGCCTAGCGTGCCAATCAACATCACCACGGAAATCGCGCCCGCCGCCCAAGTCAAGCTGGCAAAGGCGTGCGTGCGGGCAACTTGGGAAAATTTGCTCATGGCAGACTCATTCGCATAGGACTCATTCATCTTGCAGCTCACGGTCGGGAAATAGCTCGGCGGTGTAACCAAACTGCGTCATGTCGGTGATGCGCATGGGATACAAAATGCCGTCGAGATGGTCGCATTCATGTTGCACCACGCGCGCATGAAAGCCGCTCACGGTACGGTCGATGAGCGCACCCTGCTCATCAAAGCCTTGATAGCGAATCTGACTGTAGCGCGTCACCTGTCCGCGCAACCCTGGCACGCTCAAACAGCCTTCCCATGCGTCATCCGTCGCCGTACCAAGCGGCGTAATCACGGGATTGATCAGCACCGTTTCCGGCACGCTTTCAGCATCGGGATAACGCGAATTAAGCTGTACACCAAAAATCACTACACGTTGCCGTACGCCGATTTGTGGTGCCGCCAAACCCGCGCCGTTCATGGCTTGCATGGTGTCGCGCATATCTTGCAACAGTTGCAATAATTCAGGTGTGGCGAAGTTTTTTACAGCTGCGGAAACTTGCCACAGCCGTGCGTCGCCCATGCGTAATACTGTTTTCACCGCCATGTTAATTGTGGCTATGGGCGATGTGTTCGATGAGACTGCGCACGCGCGCCATCGCCGCATCGGCAGTGGCATTAACGCTTTCCATATTGATTCCCTCACGACTATCGCCACGTCCCGCCGCGTAATTTGCCACTACCGCGATGGTCGCGTAGTCCAGCTCTAACTCTTTTGCCAGCGCGGTTTCAGGCATCCCCGTCATGCCCACCATGTCCGCGCCGTCGCGTTCATAGCGATTGATTTCGGCGATGCTGTCCAAGCGCGGCCCTTGCGTGGCGGCATATACGCCCCCATCCACACACGCTTCTCCCGCCAATTTTGCCCCCGCCAAAATGCGCTGACGCAACCGACTGCTATACGGCAAAGTAAAATCAGCATTGCTATAAATTTTGTCGCGCACTTCAAAAAATGTCGCATCGCGCCCATGCGTGTAATCAATAATTTGGTCAGGCACGACAATCACACCAGGCTGTAAATCGGCGCGAATTCCCCCCACGGTTGCGACCGAAATCACATTTTTGATGCCTTGCTCTTTTAACGCCCACAGATTGGCGCGGTAATTCACCAAATGCGGCGGAATGGTATGACCGTAACCGTGACGGGCTAAAAAAATCACTTCACGACCATCTATCGTGCCAAACAAAAACGCGCCAGACGGCTCGCCATAAGGCGTGCGCATCACTTGACGATGGCTAATTTTAAGATTGGCTAATTGCGACAGCCCACGTCCACCAATGATTGCTAACATATAAAACTCCTATTTTAAGATTCGGGATTCGGGATTCGGGATTCGGGATTCGGGATTCAGAAAAACCGATGCAACGCATTTAACTTAATCCTTCATCCCAAATCCCCCATCCTATTCGTCTCTTACTGCGTAAATCGCGGGCAGATTGCGCCACGCACCTTGCACGTCCATACCGTAACCAAACACAAAACGATTCGGCACATCCATACCGACAAAATCTGCTTGGATGGGCTTCGCCATGCCATGCTGCTTATTCGCAAATACTGCACTCATACAACGAACCGCACCCAATGCCATCACGCGCTCATGTAACGCCGCCAGCGTATGCCCTTCATCGAGAATATCATCAAGCAACAGCACCACTCGACCGCGCACATTTTCGCCCGGCTCAACTTTCCATTTCATCGCGCCGCCGTGGCGCGCATCACCGTAACGCGATACCTGCACATAATCAAAATCGAGCGGGAAATTTAACAGCGGCAACAACTGCCCCGCAAACACGACCGCGCCGCCCATCACTGCCAACACGAGCGGATGCTGATTGCTCAGACGCGCGTTGATGTCGGCAGCGACCTGATGCAGCGCAGCTTGCACGGCATCCGCTGAAAATAAAATTTCGGAATTTTGCAGAATATCGCGTGCAGCAGCGGGGCTGATACTCATCGTTATTTAAGGCTGGCGAGATACGCGGCAAACGCATCATGCGTTTCAGCATGTTTCAAACCAAAGTCCACCGTGGCTTTGAGATAACCCAGCTTAGAACCACAGTCGTAGCGCGTGCCTTTGAAGCGATA
>JARCRQ010000098.1 GCA_029850585.1 Sideroxydans sp. | reverse complement strand
ATGTTTGACGATAGCGGCTGCAAAAATGAAGCGCGTAAATAGTTTTTATGCCGCCAATCCGCGCACCACATCAGCGATTTTTTTGGCGCAAGTTTCGACCAAGGCGCGGTCTTCGCCTTCTACCATCACGCGCAGCAACGGCTCAGTGCCGGACGGACGCAACAGCACGCGTCCCTTGCCGTTCAAGGCGGTTTCGGCTGCCGTAACAGCGGCTTTCACCGCAGCGTTGTCTAACAGACTGCTTGCTTTGGCAACTTTCACGTTAATTAAAACTTGCGGATACATGCGCAATTCGCTCGCCGCCGCAGCCAGCGATAAACCCTGCGCGCGTAAGGCGTGTAGCACTTGCAGCGCGGCGATGATGCCGTCGCCCGTACTGTGTTTATCCAAACAAATAATGTGACCTGAATTTTCGCCACCGAGCTGCCAGCCCTGCTCTTGCAAGACTTCCATCACATAACGGTCGCCCACTTTGGCGCGCTTAAACGGTATCGCCAGTTTTTGCATGGCGTGTTCAAACGCCAAATTAGTCATCAGCGTGCCAACTACGCCACCACTCATCACGCCCTGCGCCTGACGATGGCACGCAATCACATAGAGCAACTGATCGCCGTCGTACAACACGCCCGCCGCATCCACCATCACCAAACGGTCACCATCGCCGTCCAGCGCGATGCCGACATCGGCGTGATGTTCCAGCACCGCTGCTTGCAAATTTTTCGGTGCAGTCGCGCCGTAGCCATCATTGATATTGGTGCCGTTTGGAGTCGCACCGATTGCCACCACATCCGCGCCGAGTTCGTGAAACACCTCGCGCGCGATGTGATAGGTCGCGCCATGCGCGCAATCGACGACGATTTTTAAGCCGCGTAAATTTAGTTCAGACGGATAGGTGCTTTTGCAAAATTCAATGTAACGCCCCACTGCGTCGTTGATGCGTTTGGCTTTGCCCAAGGCGTGCGAATCGTTGCACAGCATAGGTAAATCGAGTTGGTCTTCAATCGCATGTTCAGTCGCATCAGGTAATTTTGTACCTTGCGCCGAGAAAAATTTGATGCCGTTATCTTCATACGGATTATGCGAAGCGGAAATCACGATGCCCGCTTGCAAGCGCAAAGTGCGCGCCAAATACGCCACCGCCGGCGTGGGAATCGGCCCCGCTAAATACACATCTATGCCTGCCGCAATCAGCCCAGCTTCCAAAGCAGACTCAAGCAAATAGCCAGAAATGCGCGTGTCTTTACCAATAATCACCGCAGCGCGCTCGCCCTCGGTGTGTTCAGCCGTCGCCAAAATTTTGCCAGCGGCATAGCCCAACTGCATGACGAATTGCGGCGTAATCGGATGCGCTCCGACCCGTCCACGCACACCATCTGTACCAAAATATTTTTTGCTCATTTTTGTATTCCCTTAAAAAGAAGGATTCAGGAGCAAGGATGCGGGATTAAAAACCGCCGCGCGCCTGAATCCTGCCTCATCAATTCACTGCACTCCAAATTTTCAATGCGTCCACGGTGGCGCGCACGTCGTGGACGCGCAGCAATTCTGCGCCACGCTGCACGGCGATTAACGCGGCTGCCACACTGGCGGATAAGCGTTGCTCCACGGGCTGTCCCGTCACTTCGCCCAACATGGATTTACGCGATAAACCCGCCAACACCGGCACGCCAATTTCGGCGAATTCGGACAAGTTGCCCAACATGGCAAAGTTATGCGCAACGCTTTTACCAAAGCCGAAACCTGGATCAATCACGAGGCGATCCGACTCGATTCCCACCGCTTCACACGCTTCCACGCGTGCGCGCAAAAACTCGCGCACCTCATCGACCACGTTGCGATAACGCGGCGCGGCTTGCATGGTTTGCACTTCGCCTTGCTTGTGCATCAAACACACCGCCACGTTATGCGCTGCCACCACTGCCAATGCGGCTGGGTCTTGCAGCGCATTGATGTCGTTAACCATAGACGCGCCAGCACGAATCGCGGCCGCCATCACTTCGGGTTTATAAGTGTCAATCGAAATCGGCATGGCAATGCCGCGCAGAGCTTCAATCAGCGGAATGACGCGCGCTAATTCATCGGCAAGCGACACGGGTGCCGCCCCTGGACGCGTTGATTCGCCGCCGATGTCGAGGATGTCCGCCCCTTCCGCGATTAAGCACTGCGCGTGTGCCAGAGCTGCCTCGATAGCAACATGCTGTCCGCCATCGGCAAAAGAATCAGGCGTGACATTGACAATGCCCATCACTAAAGGACGGGCAAGCGAGAGAGAGTATGAGCCGCAGATAAGCATGGAGGGGATGCAGGGTTGAGGAGCAGGAATTGAGGATTGAGAAACAAGAGCAAGGATAGGAAAAACTGATGCAGCGCTTTTAACTCAATCCGCACTCCTCAATCCGCAACTCTGCTTTTCAGGTTTGTTGTGTCGTGGTCGCCGCAGCAGTGGCAGCAGGCGGCGTGTCCTTAGGCGGCACAGCGGCTTGCACCGCTTGCGGCTTAGGGGGACGCGGGGGATTGCCCGCCATGATGTCGTTGATTTGGTCGGCATCTATGGTTTCCCATTCGAGCAACGCCGCCGTCATCGCTTCCATTTTGTCGCGATTGGTTTCAATCAAATGGCGCGCTAAATTGTATTGTTGGTCGATGATGCGGCGCACCTCGGCATCGACTTTTTGCAGTGTTGCTTCGGAAATACTGCGGGTGAAATTAGGCTGACCATTATCGCTTTCGGCTTCGCTGTAAACCATGGTGCCAAGCGCGTCAGACATGCCCCATTGCGTCACCATCTTGCGCGCCATCGCGGTGGCACGTTCAAAATCGTTGGACGCACCCGTGGTCATCTGATTCATAAACAGCTCTTCGGCAATGCGTCCGCCAAACAACACCGCGAGGGTATCAAGGATGCGATTTTTATCCATGCTGTAACGGTCTTCGGTGGGCAACTGCATGGTCAAACCGAGCGCACGCCCACGCGGAATAATGGTGACTTTATGCACAGGGTCGGTCTTAGGCAGCAGGCGCGCCACCACGGCATGACCCGATTCGTGATACGCGGTGTTGCGCCGCTCTTCTTCGGGCATCACCATGCCGCGCCGTTCCGCACCCATCATAATTTTGTCTTTGGCGCGCTCGAAGTCGTCCATTTCGACAAAACGCTTATTGCTACGCGCGGCAAACAACGCGGCTTCGTTGACCAAATTCGCTAAATCCGCACCTGAAAAACCGGGTGTACCACGCGCTAACACTTCAGCTTTTACATCGCCGCCCATGGGGATTTTGCGCATGTGTACCAACAAAATTTGTTCGCGACCGCGAATATCAGGAAGTCCAACCACGACTTGACGATCGAAGCGACCAGGACGCAGCAACGCCGCATCCAACACATCAGGGCGATTGGTTGCCGCAATCACAATCACGCCTGACGCGCCTTCAAAACCGTCCATTTCAACCAGTAATTGATTCAGCGTTTGCTCGCGCTCGTCGTTGCCGCCGCCCATGCCTGCGCCACGATGACGACCGACCGCGTCAATTTCGTCGATGAAAATAATGCAAGGTGCTTGCTTCTTAGCATCTTCAAACATCGAGCGGACTCGCGACGCGCCCACGCCGACAAACATCTCGACAAAATCTGAACCAGAGATAGAAAAGAACGGCACTTTGGCTTCGCCCGCAATGGCTCGCGCCAACAGGGTTTTACCCGTACCAGGGCTGCCGACTAACAACACGCCGCGCGGAATCCGTCCGCCCAATGCTTGAAATTTGCTAGGGTCTTTTAAGAAGTCAACCAATTCCGACACTTCTTCTTTAGCTTCGTCGCAACCCGCTACGTCAGCAAAAGTGATGCGCTCTTTGCTTTCGTCCAACAAACGCGCTTTGCTTTTACCGAATGAAAACGCCCCGCCCTTACCGCCGCCACCTTGCATCTGACGCATGAAAAATATCCACACGCCAATCAGCAACAACATCGGAAACCAGTTGATGAAAATGTTCATCAAAAACGATTGTTCTTCTTCGGCTTTAGCTTCGATTTTCACGCCGTTTTTGAGCAGATCGGAGACCATCCACAAATCATTTGGCGCGTAGCTGGTAACACGTTTGCCGTCCGAGGTCGTCGCCTTCAAGGTACGACCTTCGATGGTGACTTTGGCGATGTGACCGAGCTTCACCTCATCGAGGAATTGCGAATAATCCAGCTGCGCTTGCGATGCTTGCTGTTGATGATTGTTAAATGAATTAAATACCGTCATCAGCACCAAGGCGACGACCAACCAAATAGCGACACTCTTAAAATTATTCACAATGTTTTCCTTAAATACGGCTTAGGCTTTTTTACGAAGACTGGCATTAGACTATGCTTTAGAGCATTACTCAAGAAGACCGTTAGATTTTTCCCGTTGCTAGCAAGTAGAGCTCACTGCTGCGGTCTCTAGAGGCTTTCGGTTTACGCGTCACCACTTTGCTAAAGCGGCTGCGCATCAATTTCAAATAATCTTCAAAGCCTGCACCTTGAAATACTTTCACCAAAAAATAACCATCGGCTTGCAGTTGTTCGTAAGCAAACTCCATTGCCAACTCGGCTAAATAGAGTGCACGTGCCAAATCGGCATTCAGCACGCCGCTCATGTTGGGTGCCATGTCGGAAATCACAAGAGCGACTTGGCGACCTGCCAGCAAATCTTGCAATTGTTTTAACACCGCGTCGTCGCGAAAATCGCCTTGAATAAAATCTACGCCAGCCAAGGGATCAAGCGGCAACAAGTCCAGCGCAATCACTTTGCCGCCCCGCCCAATTTCTCGCGCTGCCACTTGCGACCAGCCGCCAGGCGTTGCGCCTAAATCCACTACCACCATGTTCGGCTTGAGTAATTTATCTTTAGCATTGATTTCGAGCAGCTTGTAGGCGGCGCGAGAGCGATAGCCATCCTTCTGCGCCATTTGCACATAAGGATCATTAACATGCTCGCGCATCCATTGTTTACTAGTCTTAGAGGGCTGCATCGTTTAGAATCTCGACCTTATTTTTTGAAAGTTTATATGTTGACGTTATCTGTATCTGAACGCTTGGTGCTTAAAGGCCGCGCCCATTCCCTTAAACCTACTGTGATCATAGGCAATGCAGGCTTAACCGAAACCGTTTTGAAAGAAATCGCCGCCGAACTCAAACGCCATGAGCTGATTAAAATTCGCGTGATGGGCGATGACCGTGAGTTACGCGCGACAATGTTTACTGAAATTTGCACCCAACTGCACGCCGCTCCCGTGC
>JARCRQ010000097.1 GCA_029850585.1 Sideroxydans sp. | reverse complement strand
GTCGATGACCTCGCGGGCTTTGGTCACGCCATCGTGCAAGCTGTCGCTCAAACCCGCCACATAAATTGCTGCGCCTGCATTCATCAACACGATGTCGCGCGCAGCACTCGCTTGGTTGTCCAATACGGTGAGCAGCATGGCTTGCGCTTCATCAGCATTCGCCACACGAATCTGGTCTTGCATGGCAATCGCCAAGCCAAAATCGGCGGGCTGCACGGTGTATTCACGAACGGTATTATTTTTTAATTCGGCGATATAGGTCACGCCGCTCAAAGTGATTTCGTCCATGCCGTCCGCGCCATGCACCACCAGCACATGCTGGCTGCCGAGCTGCTGCAACACCGCTGCCAATTTGCCTGTTAGCTCGCGCGCAAACACGCCCATCACTTGATTTTTTGCACCAGCGGGATTGGTCAGTGGGCCCAACAAATTAAACAGCGTGCGCACGCCTAATTCGCGGCGCACGGGTGCGGCATATTTCATCGCGCTGTGATGATTGGGCGCGAACATAAAGCCCACGCCAATTTGCGCCACACAGGCGGCAACTTGTTCAGGCGTGAGATTCACATTTACGCCAAGTTTCTCCAAAATATCCGCGCTACCGCAAGTCGATGAAACCGAACGCCCGCCGTGCTTGGCGACCTTCGCCCCCGCTGCCGCTGCGACAATCGCTGACGCAGTCGAAATGTTAAACGTCTGCGCGCCGTCGCCGCCCGTGCCGCAAGTGTCAATTAAATGCGTGTCATCTGCTATTGCCACGCGCGTCGAAAGTGCGCGCATCACGGTTGCCGCCGCCGCGATTTCCGTCACGCTTTCGCCCTTGCTGCGTAAGGCAATCAGCACCGCCGCAATTTGCGCAGGAGTCAACGCACCGCTCATTAAATTTTGCATCAACGCCAACATATCGGCGTGCGCCAAATCGCGGCGGTCTAATAATTGCGTGAGAATTTGGGCAAAATTCATTAGCGCGCTCCTAGCAAAAAGTTCTTCAGCAGCGCGTGTCCATGCTCCGTCAAAATAGATTCTGGATGGAACTGCACACCATGTACCGCAAGGGTTTTGTGGCGCACGCCCATAATTTCGCCGTCATCAGTCCAAGCAGTAATTTCCAAACAATCGGGCAGCGATTCTTTCTCGATGACCAGCGAGTGATAGCGCGTTGCGGTGAACGGATTGGGTAAGTCGGTGAACACACTGTTGCTGTGATGATGTATCAGCGAAGTCTTGCCGTGCATCAAAGTTTTGGCATGAATGATGTTGCCGCCGAACGCCTGACCGATACTTTGATGACCCAGACACACGCCTAGTAGCGGAATTTTTCCCGCAAAATGTTGTATCGCCGCAACTGAAATGCCCGCTTCATTCGGCGTGCAAGGGCCGGGTGAAATGACTAAGTGCGAAGGGTTTAATTGCGCGATTTGTTCAACGCTGATTTCGTCGTTGCGATGTACTAAAACCTCCGCGCCCAGCTCGGCAAAATACTGCACCAAGTTGTAAGTGAAGGAGTCGTAGTTGTCGATCATCAGTAACATGATTTTTCCTCTTTTATTTTTGCTGAGTGATGCTCAAAGCAACCGCCTCGGCAATCTCAATGCCATCCACTGCCGCCGATAAAATTCCGCCCGCATAGCCCGCACCTTCGCCAGTCGGATACAGGCCGCGCGTATTGATGCTTTGCAGGTCATGCGCATTACGCTTGATGCGTATCGGCGACGAGGTGCGGGTCTCCACGCCGGTCAATACGGCATCATTCATATCGAAGCCGTTAATCTGTTTGGCGAACTCTGGCAAGGCCTCGCGTATCGCGGCGATAGCGTAATCGGGCAGCGCGCTGGCGAGGTCGGTGAGATGCACGCCGGGGGTGTAGCTCGGTGTCACTTTGCCGAACTGAGTCGAAGCGCGTCCGGCTAAAAAATCACCCACTAATTGCCCCGGAGCTTGATAGGTTGCACCGCCTAATTCATAAGCGCGCGATTCCCAGCGGCGTTGGAATTCCATCCCTGCTAACGGGTCGCCGGGGTAATCGACTTCAGGCGTGATGCCCACCACGATGCCCGCGTTAGCGTTGCGTTCGTTGCGCGAATATTGGCTCATGCCGTTAGTCACCACGCGCCTGACTTCGGAAGTTGCCGCCACCACCGTGCCGCCAGGACACATGCAAAAACTATAGACCGAGCGACCATTGCTGGCGTGATACACCAGCTTGTAATCCGCCGCGCCGAGTTGCGGGTTGCCCGCGTTCGCACCGAGGCGCGCGCGGTCGATGACCGTCTGCGGATGCTCGATGCGAAAGCCGATGGAGAACGGTTTGGCTTCGATAAAAATGCCGCGCTTATGAATCATCTCGAAGGTGTCGCGCGCGCTGTGACCGATAGCAAGCACCAGATGATTTGTGGCGATATGTTCACCGTTCGCCAGCACCACACCACTGACCTGACCATCAATAATTTCGATGTCATCGACGCGACTTTGAAAGCGAATTTCGCCGCCCAAAGATTCTATCGTGGCGCGCATTTTTTCCACCATGCCGACCAGTTTGAACGTGCCGATATGCGGATGACTCTCGTACAAAATTTCCGCAGGGGCACCCGCTTTGACGAACTCGTCCAACACTTTGCGCGAGAGAAAACGCGGGTCTTTAATCTGGCTATACAGTTTGCCATCAGAGAATGTCCCCGCGCCGCCTTCGCCGAATTGCACGTTAGATTCGGGATTCAAAACGCCTTTGCGCCACAGCCCCCAAGTATCTTGAGTGCGTTCGCGTACTGCCTTGCCACGTTCTAAAATCAGCGGACGAAATCCCATCTGCGCCAGCAACAGACCCGCGAACAGACCCGCTGGTCCCATGCCGATAACGACAGGTCGCGCAGCTAAATTTTGCGGCGCGTGCGTGACAAAGTGATAGCTCGTGTCGGGCGCAAGTTTGATATGCGGGTTCGTGCCGATACGCGCCAAAATCGCCGCCTCATCGCGTACCGTCACATCCAAAGTGTAGCTGTACAAGATGCAATTTTTCTTGCGCGCATCTACGCCGCGCTTATAGACAACGTGCGCAATCAAATCGTCAGCCGCGATGCCTAGCTTGGCTAGAATCGCGCTTTGCAGTTCGCTCTCGCTGTGTGCGATGGGTAGTTTTATTTCGCTTAGACGTAACATATTTATTTACCGATGCGCTTGCACATCGAGACCTTCCAGCACCATCTCCGCTGCGCGCAGTACTGCACGCGCTTTGTTTTGCGTTTCCATCCATTCGCTATCTGCGACGGAGTCGGCGACGATGCCTGCGCCCGCTTGCACATACAACGTTTGATTTTTAATCACGGCGGTGCGCAGCGCGATGGCGACATCCATATCACCGTTAAAACCCAGGTAGCCGACCGCACCCGCGTAGATGCCGCGCTTGCTGGGTTCGAGTTCGTCGATGATTTCCATGGCGCGCACTTTTGCCGCACCGCTCACTGTGCCAGCGGGGAAGGTGGCTTTAAGCACATCCATCGCGCTCAAATTTTCTTTCAATTTCGCTTCGACGTTGGAGACGATGTGCATGACGTGCGAATAACGTTCGATGACCATTTTGTCGGTGAGTTTTACTGTGCCATGTTGTGCCACGCGACCGATGTCATTGCGCCCCAAATCTATCAGCATTAAATGCTCGGCGAGCTCTTTGGGGTCGGCCAATAATTCCGCTGCCAATTCGCTATCGTGCTGTGGATTTTTGCCGCGCGGACGTGTACCTGCAATCGGTCTGACGGTGACGGTATCGCCTTCCAAGCGCGCCAAAATTTCTGGTGATGAGCCGACCACATGATGATCGCCCATGTCGTAATAAAACATATACGGCGAGGGATTGATGCTGCGCAGCGCGCGGTACAGCGACAACGGCTCGGCAGGGAAAGGTTGCGACATACGTTGCGATAGCACTACTTGCATGATGTCGCCATCGAAGATGTAGTGCTTGGCTTTTTCCACCGCAGCTTTGAACGCCGCTTCGCCGAATTCGGATTGCGCCGCGATGCGTGGCGCAGCGGGCGCGAACGGAATATCGACGGGCAGACGCAACATGGCGACGAGTTCGCGCAAGCGTTCGCGCGCAATCGCATAGGCATCATCTTGCGCGGGATCGGCATAGACAATGAAGGTCAGTTTGCCGGACAAGTTGTCGATGACCGCTAATTGCTCGGTGAGCATGAGCAAAATATCGGGCGTGTTAATCGCGTCGGGCTTGATCGTTTTGGCGAGACGCGGCTCGATATAACGGATGGTGTCGTAGCCAAAATAGCCTGCTAGTCCGCCGGTAAAACGCGGCAGCCCCGACAGCGGTGCAACCTTGAATTGAGCTTGATACGCTTCAATGAAATCCAGCGGATTTTCAACTTGCTGCGTGGTGTCGCCAGCCGGTGTGGTCAGCGTGACAAACTTTTCGCGCACGGTGATGCGCGTGTCGGCGGGCAAGCCGATAAAAGAATAACGCCCAAAGCGTTCGCCACCTTGCACCGATTCGAGCAAGTAGGAAAACGGTTGGTTAGCGAGTTTGAGATACAGCGATAACGGTGTGTCGAGATCGGCGAACGTTTCCGCGACTAAGGGAATGCGGTTATAGCCTAGCTTGGCAAGTGCGTTGAATTCTGCTTCGGTGATAGGGTGCAACATGAAAAACCTCCAGTGTTGTTGGCAGGGTTTTAACCCGATGAAATCATGTCGGGTTGAAGCCCGACCAACGCAATCACCATCGCCAAAATAGGAGGTTTTTCGGTTTCATATTTAGATACGTTTCATCAAAGGCAAAGCGGCAGGGAGATTGGCAATCACTGCATCCAAATCCAAGGTCTCGACAGGCTCGCCGTGGTTGTAACCGTAAGGTACGCAGAAGATCGGGCAACCTGCGGCGCGCGCCGCGACTGCGTCATTCAGTGAATCACCAATCAACAATAAGTTTTCAATTGGTACACCAAAGAATTTCGCGGCATGGAGCAAAGGCATCGGATGCGGTTTCTTTTCAGGCAAAGTGTCGCCCGCCAAGACGATTTCAAAATACTTTGCCAGACCGATGCCAGCCAACAAGGGCGTGGTGTATCGCTCAACTTTATTGGTGATGCAGCCCAAGCGATACCCCGCTGCTTTCATCGCATCTAAGCCTTCGATTACGCCATCAAACACTTTGCTATCGAGCAACAGTTCGGTGTAATGCTTTTCAAAAATCGGCAGCGCGTGATCGTACAAAGCCGCGTCAGGCGTGGCGTGCATGTCGCCTGTCAGCGCGCGTTTTACCAACCAAGAAATGCCGTTGCCGATGTAGCTGGACAATAAAGTTTGCGAAACGGGCGCGTAGTTCATGTCGCGCAACATGCGATTGGCGGCTTCGGAAAGCTGTGGCGCGGTGTGCAGCAAAGTACCATCAAGGTCAATAACGATGGCGGCGACAGGGAGAGGGCGTTGAGTGAATGACATTATTTTTTCGCCTTAGCTAATTCAGCGCGCAATTCGGCGATGACGGTGTTGTAACGATTTTTATCTTGCATGTTGCGTTTGCTAAATACCGCCGAGCCTGCGACAAAAGTATCTACGCCCGCTTCGGCCACTTCACGAATGTTGGTAGGACCTACGCCGCCGTCGATTTCTAAGCGGCAAGTGTGACCGCCCGCGTCTATCATTTTGCGTACCTTGCGAGCCTTATCCAGCACATGCGGAATGAACTTTTGTCCGCCGAAACCAGGGTTGACCGACATCAGCAACACCATGTCCAGCTTGGGCAAGGTGTATTCCAAAATTTCCAATGGTGTCGAAGGATTGAACACCAAACCCACCTTGCAACCATTTTCTTTAATCAAGCCTATAGTGCGGTCGATATGTTCAGATGCTTCAGGGTGAAAAGTGATGTAAGTCGCACCCGCTTTGGCAAAATCAGGAATGATGCGATCGACGGGCTTCACCATTAAATGCACGTCAATCGCAGCAGTCACACCATGCTTGCGCAAGGCTTCGCAGACCAAGGGGCCGATCGTCAAGTTAGGCACGTAATGGTTGTCCATCACGTCGAAATGCACGATGTCCGCGCCTGACGCAATCACGTCATCAACTTCTTCACCGAGACGGGCGAAGTTAGCAGAAAGAATAGAAGGGGCAATTTGGTACATGGCAGATTCCTTGTGAGTGAAAGATGGGCTAAAAAATTTAAGCGCGCATTCTAACCGAAGTGCGGATTGTGCCAAGCACAGTCGTCACGGCTTAGTGGCGAGTGCTGAGTTAAAAGCTCGCCTTATACCAACTGCAAAACAGTGAATTATCCTATAATCGCGCCTCTTTTTTAGCCTCAAACAGCGGAGCGAACGATGATTTTAGTCACAGGTGGAGCGGGTTTTATCGGCGGGAATTTCGTGTTGGATTGGTGTGCGCAACACGACGAAACTGTAATCAACCTAGACAATCTCACCTACGCGGGCAATCTCGAAACGCTCGCCAGCTTGGAAAATAATCCCCGTCATATCTTCGTCAAAGGCGACATCGGCGATGCAAAGTTGGTTGCAGAATTACTCGCCAAATATCAGCCGCGTGCAGTCATCAATTTCGCTGCTGAAAGCCACGTTGATCGCTCGATTCACGGCCCTGAAGATTTCATCCAAACCAACATCGTCGGCACGTTTCATCTGCTCGAAGCGGTACGCGCATATTGGGGAGGGCTGAATGCTGAAGCAAAAACCGCGTTCCGTTTTTTACATGTTTCTACCGACGAAGTGTATGGCTCGTTAGCGAAAGATGAGCCTGCGTTTACCGAGACACATCGCTACGAACCGAATAGTCCGTACTCGGCGAGTAAGGCTGCCAGCGACCATTTAGTGCGCGCTTATCACCACACTTACGGCTTGCCTGTTTTGACCACGAATTGCTCAAACAACTACGGTCCGTATCATTTCCCCGAAAAATTAATTCCACTGATGATCGTCAATGCGTTGGCGGGAAAAAATCTGCCTGTTTACGGCGATGGTCAACAAATTCGCGACTGGCTGTACGTTAAAGATCATTGCAGCGCGATACGTCGCGTGTTGGAGCAAGGTCGTTTGGGCGAGGTTTACAACGTCGGTGGTTGGAATGAAAAAGCTAATTTGGAAATCGTGCATACGGTTTGCGCGCTGCTTGATGAACTGCGTCCTAAAGCCGATGGCACGTCTTATTCCACACAAATTTCTTTCGTCACCGACCGCCCTGGACACGACCGTCGCTATGCGATTGATGCGCGCAAATTAGAACGTGAATTAGGTTGGAAGCCTGCGGAAACGTTTGAGACTGGCATTCGCAAAACGGTGCAGTGGTATTTAGACAATCAGCCGTGGGCGAACAATGTTTTGTCGGGCGAATATCGCCAGTGGGTTGATAAAAATTATTCCACACGCGCCTAAATGAAAATTTTATTACTCGGTAAAAACGGTCAAGTCGGCTGGGAGTTGCAGCGCAGCTTGAGCCCGTTGGGTGAAGTTATCGCGCTGGATAGACATAACGGTGGCGACTTGAGCGACTTATCCGCCTTAGCGGAAACCGTGCAGCGCATCGCGCCCGATGTCATCGTCAATGCCGCCGCTCACACCGCTGTGGACAAAGCCGAAAGTGAGGCAGAGTTGGCGATGACGCTCAATGCCTACGCGCCACAACTGTTGGCGCAACAAGCAAAAAAACTCAACGCCTGCTTAATTCATTATTCGACCGATTATGTTTTTGATGGCAGCGGCGATGCGGCATGGTGCGAAAACGATGCGGTGGCACCATTAAATGTGTACGGAAAAAGCAAATTAGCGGGCGAGCAATTCATTCAGCAATCAGGCTGCCGACATTTAATTTTTCGCACCAGTTGGGTGTATGGCGCGCGCGGCGGGAACTTCGCTAAAACCATGCTGAGACTGGCGGGCGAGCGCGATAGCTTAAGCGTGATTAACGACCAATTCGGTGCGCCGACGGGTGCAGATTTAATCGCCGATGTCACCGCGCACGCGCTACGCACCATGCAGACCCGCCCTGATGTGTCGGGGCTGTATCACTTGGTCGCTTCAGGTGTCACGACTTGGCACGACTACGCCAGCTTGGTCATCGCTTTTGCGCGTGAGCGCGGCATGAGCTTGAAAGTCGCGCCAGAGGCGATTCATGCTGTACCAACGAGCGCGTTTGCTACGCCCGCTCAACGTCCGCTCAACTCGCGTTTAGCCACAAAAAAATTGCAAGAGACTTTCAACTTAACCCTGCCTGATTGGCAGCTAGGCGTGCAACGTATGCTCAGCGAAACTTTGGAGAAATAACATGACAAAACGTAAAGGCATTATTTTGGCGGGCGGTTCGGGCACACGTTTACATCCCGTCACTTTGGCGGTGTCTAAGCAACTGTTGCCGGTGTACGACAAGCCGATGATTTATTACCCGCTTTCAACGCTAATGTTGGCGGGCATCCAGGACATTTTGATTATTTCTACACCGCAAGACACGCCACGTTTTCAACAGCTTTTGGGCGACGGCAGCGCGTGGGGCTTGAATTTGCAATACGCGATTCAGCCCTCACCCGATGGTCTCGCGCAGGCATTTATTATCGGCAAAGATTTCGTCGGTAACGACGCATCGGCTTTGGTGTTGGGCGACAATCTTTTTTACGGTCACGGCTTCCAAGAGCAGTTGCGCAACGCGTCAAAACAGCCTTCAGGCGCGTCAGTTTTTGCCTATCACGTCAGCGACCCTGAACGCTTTGGCGTGGTCGAATTCGACAAGGCAGGCAAGGCAATTTCGCTAGAAGAAAAGCCGCTCAAACCTAAATCGAATTACGCCGTCACTGGCTTGTATTTTTACGACAATCAAGTCATCAACATCGCGCGCGACTTGAAACCTTCGCCACGCGGCGAGTTAGAAATCACCGATGTGAACAGCGTGTATTTACAACGCGGACAATTGTCGGTCGAGATGATGGGGCGCGGCTACGCTTGGTTGGATACGGGCACGCACGAATCGCTGTTGGAAGCGGGGCAATTTATCCAAACCGTGGAACGTCGCCAAGGCTTGAAAATCGCTTGCCCCGAAGAAATAGCCTTCCACAATGGCTTCATCGACGCAGCGCAATTAGAAAAGCTCGCACAGCCTTTAATCAAAAGCGGTTACGGCGCATATTTGATGCAAGTATTGAAAGATGCAGGGAAATAATATGCACGCCACGCCGACCAAAATTGCCGATGTGCTGATCATCGAACCCAAAGTATTTGGTGATGCGCGCGGCTTTTTTTACGAGAGTTTTAACCAGCAAAAATTTAATCAGCTGCTCGGCTATGAAGTCAATTTCGTGCAAGACAATCACTCGCGCTCGGTCAAAAATGTGCTGCGCGGCTTGCATTACCAAATCCAACACCCGCAAGGAAAATTAGTGCGTGCCACGCACGGCGCGGTGCTCGATGTGGTGGTCGATATGCGTAAAAGTTCGGCTACGTTTGGGCAGCATGTCAGCGTGGAATTGTCGGCGGAAAACAAGCGCATGGCGTGGATACCACCTGGCTTCGCGCATGGCTTTGTGGTGCTGACTGAGAGTGCCGAGTTCCTCTACAAAACCACCGACTATTGGTATCCCGAGCACGAGCGCAGCTTGTTGTGGAACGATGCCACGGTGGCGATAGATTGGACTTTGCAAAACGAACCCACGGTTTCAGCAAAAGATGCGCTGGGTAAAGGTTGGGCGGAAGCGGAGTTTTTCGCTTAATTTAATTCACACTACCAATCAGCAGTCGAACTAGCTGAAAAAATTGCGGCGCGGATGTTAAAATCCGCGCCGCAATTTTTTCTCTTCCCGCCATGTCCTCTCCCGCTTTTGTCCATCTGCGTTTACACAGCGAATACTCCATTGCTGACGGTATGGTGCGCCTTGATGCGGCTGTCGCAGCGGCACATGCAGACGCGATGCCCGCTCTCGCATTAACCGATTTGAGCAACACTTTTGGGCTGATTAAATTTTACAAAGCCGCGCGCAGCAAGGGTTTGAAGCCCGTTATCGGCTGCGATGTATTTATCACCAACGACACCGATCGCGATCGTCCACAACGGCTGCTGTTGCTGTGCCAGTCCAACGCGGGCTATTTGCTGTTGTGCCGTTTGCTGTCGCGCGCCTATTTAGAAAATCAATATCGCAACCGCGCTGAGCTGCGTCGCGAGTGGTTTGTGCAAGAAGGCACGGAAGGTTTAATCGCCTTGTCGGGCGCGCATTTAGGCGAGGTCGGTAACGCCTTGTTGGCAGGCAATGCGAACTTGGCAAAGCAACACGCGCGTGATTGGGCGGCGTTATTTCCGCAACGCTATTACGTTGAGATTCAACGCGTCGGACATGCCGATGAAGAGCCGTATATCGCGGCGGCATTGGCTTTGGCGGGCGAGCTGGATTTGCCTGTGGTCGCCACGCACCCCGTGCAGTTTTTAAGCGGCGCGGATTTTAAGGCGCACGAAGCGCGCGTGTGCATCGCCGAAGGCTATGTGTTGAACGACAAACGCCGCGCCAAAGCCTTTACCGAACAGCAGTATTTCAAAACCCAAGCCGAGATGGCGACCTTGTTTGCCGATGTGCCAGAAGCCTTGCAAAACAGCGTGGCAATTGCGCGCCGCTGCAATTTGTCGCTGACCTTGGGCAAACCCAGCTTGCCTGATTTTCCTACGCCAAACGGCATGGGCTTGGATGATTTTATGCGTAGCGAGTCGCAGCTCGGTTTGCAGCAGCGCATGGCGTTTCTCTATCCCGATAGCGACATTCGCGCCGCCAAATTTCCTGAATATCAAGCACGTTTAGATTTCGAGAACGACACCATCATCAAGATGGGCTTCCCTGGTTATTTTTTGATTGTTGCCGACTTTATTCGTTGGGCAAAAGGCAACGGCGTACCCGTGGGTCCTGGTCGCGGCTCGGGTGCGGGCTCGCTGGTCGCGTATTCATTGGGCATTACCGATCTTGATCCGCTCAAATACGAATTGCTGTTCGAGCGTTTTTTGAATCCTGAACGCGTCTCGATGCCCGACTTTGACGTGGATTTTTGTCCCGAAGGACGCGATCGCGTGATTGATTACGTCAAGCAAAAATACGGCGCACAGTGCGTCTCGCAAATCGCCACGTTTGGCACGATGGCATCCAAAGCGGTGATCCGCGACGTGGGGCGCGTGATGGATTTCCCGTACGGCTTGTGCGACCGCTTATCCAAGTTAATTCCGATTGAAGGCGTGAAACCCGTGTCGCTGGAAAAAGCGCGCGCCACCGAACCTGAAATTAATGTCATCGCCGAAAATGAAGAAGGCGTGGACGAATTATTAGAACTGGCGGGACGCTTAGAAGATTTGGTACGTAACGTCGGCATGCACGCGGGCGGCGTGTTAATCGCACCGGGCAAACTGACTGATTTTTGTTCGCTGTATAGCGCGGAAAATATCGTCGCAGGCAATGACGGCAAGGCAGTCAGCCAATATGACAAAGACGATGTGGAAGCCATCGGCTTGGTCAAGTTCGACTTTTTGGGCTTGCGCACGCTGACGATTATTGATTGGGCGGTGCAGCATGTGAATCGACTACAAAGCAGTGAAACGGGAAAGGTGAAAAGTGAAAAGTCTGTGCTTACCTCGGACGCGGTTCACCTTTCACCTTTCACCGCTGACGCTTCACTGTTTAATATCGAGACCATTCCGCTCGACGACCCCGCCCCTTACGATTTGCTGAAAAAATGCAACACCACCGCCGTGTTCCAGCTCGAATCGCGCGGCATGAAAGACCTGATTAAACGCCTGCAACCGAGCACCTTTGAGGACATCGTCGCGCTGGTCGCGCTGTTCCGTCCAGGTCCGTTGGAATCAGGCATGGTGGAAGATTTTATTAACCGTAAACACGGCCGCGCCGAAGCCGACTATTTTCATCCTGAACTGGAAGCCTCGCTCAAGCCAACTTACGGGGTGATTGTTTACCAAGAGCAGGTGATGCAGATTTCGCAAATCATCGGCGGCTACACGCTGGGCGGCGCGGATATGTTGCGTCGTGCGATGGGTAAAAAAGATCCTGAAGAAATGGCGCGCCAACGCGGCATTTTTGTCGCGGGCGCGACCAATCGCGGCATAGCAGAAAAACTTTCCACGCGCTTGTTTGACTTGATGGAAATGTTCGCGGGCTATGGTTTTAATAAATCCCATTCCGCCGCTTACGCTTTAGTTGCCTATCAAACCGCCTATCTCAAAGCGCATTTCCCTGCCGCGTTTATGGCAGCGACTTTGTCTAGCGATTTGGACAATACCGAAAAAGTCAGCACTTTTTACGCAGACACGCTGCAACAAAATGTGCGCGTGTTGCTGCCCGATGTGAACAGCTCCGGCTATCGCTTTGCGCCCGTTGATGAACAAACGATTGCGTATGGTTTGGGTGCGATTAAAGGTACGGGAGAAGCAGCGATTAACTGCTTGGTTGCGGCGCGTGAAAAAGGCGGCAGCTTCCGCGATTTATTCGATTTTTGTCGCCGCGTCGATAAGCGTGTACTCAATCGTCGCACCGTTGAAGCCCTAATTAAAGCGGGCGCGTTCGATAGCATTAACGACAACCGCGCAGCACTCATGGCGAGTGTGGACGCGGCGTTGGCGAGTGCCGACCAGCAAGCGCGCGCGGCAAATCAAAACAGTTTATTCGGCGATGACGAAGCCGATGCGGTGCTCATTGTGCAGACCGCCGACGTGCCGCGTTGGAGTTTGCGCGAGCAATTAGTGCAAGAAAAAATCAGCCTCGGCATTTATTTAGGCGGCCATCCTTACCAAGAATATGCCGAAGAATTAAGCAACTTTATCAAGCTGAAACTAAGCGACCTCACCCCGCAATTAGTCGGCAAATCCAACGGGGGTGGCTATGGCGGCGGACAAGGCAAATCGCGCGGCGTGGCGGTGCTGATTGCAGGCATCGTCTCCGCGATACGCATCCAACAAACGCGACGCGGACGCATGGCGGTGATTACTTTAGATGACGGCGCGGGACAAACCGAGCTGACCGTATTCAACGAAATTTACGAAGCCAATCGACCGTGGATTATCGAAGACGAATTGTTAGTGGTGCGCGGCAAAGCCACGCTAGACGAGTATTCAGGCAACATCCGCGTGAGCGGTGAAGAGCTGTTCGACTTAGCCCAAGCGCGCTCCAATTTTGCCCAACAACTATCGCTACGCTGCGACGGCAAGGTGAATATCGCGCAACTGAAAAAAATCCTCACCCCGTATCGCGAAGGCAAATGCGCCGTGCAGCTCTACTACCGAACCCCCACCGCCGCCTGCCAACTTCGGCTAAATGAGAGTTGGCAAGTCACCCTGTCCAACGACCTGTTGCGCGACTTGCACGGTTTGCTCGATGAGCAAAATGTGCAGGTGGTGTATGCCTAAATTGATGAGATTGCCGTTTGAATGTACTGCTTTTTTAGTGCTTCATTTCAAGCAGCATGGCGGCGCGCAAAATCGCATTGAGGCGGGTTTGATAGCCTTTTCCTTGTGATTTTAACCAAGCTAAAACATCCGCATCAACGCGCACGGTGGTAGATGTTTTAGTAGGACGGTAAAAAGGATTGACTACTGCGTTTTGCCAAAACGCCTCGTTCATTTTTGGCGCGTCGCTAAAATCAATATCCTTGTCTGACGTCGCTGCCAAGGCTTTAAGACTGGCTTTTTGAGCCTTGCTTAATGGCGCAGGCTGGGCGGTATCCAAAGTAAATTTAATGGTTTTTTTCATAATATGCGCGCTCCTTTTTGTCGGCTTTGCGAGCCGAAATAATTTCGATAATTTCGCTTTCATCACTTTGACGCACGGTGTGAGCCACCAGTAGCAGCAGATAGCTATCAACCACGCCCAATGTTTGCCAGCGATATTCGCCACCTTCAATGCGGTCTTGAACGCTCAGTGCTAGTGGATCGAGAAAAGCACGCGCCGCAATTTCAAAGCTGACGTGGTGCTTTTTAAGATTGCTGTGAGCTTTTTCATCATCCCATTCAAAACAAATATCCATACGATTATGTTACTACATATCTGTAACTAATAAAATGCACCCAAGCGATTCGCGCCACTCAATAACGCTTTAAGTGTAGCCGTGACGATGTTGCTGTCTAGACCCACGCCGTAGCATTGCGCGCCGCCGTCTGCGTGGATGACTTCAATAAACGCACAGGCTGATGCGTCGGCGTTGCGGCGGCTATTGGCGGTGGCGCGTTCTTCATAGCCGCGCACTTTGAGGCAGATACCTAAGCCGCTTAACGCATCCACCGCCGCATCTATCGGTCCGTTGCCTTGCCCCGTCAACTGCTGCACTGCGCCGTTTTGACTGATGCTTAAACGGATGCCTTGCTGCGTCGCGCTCACTTCAAATAAATGATGTTCGACATAGCTAAGTGCGGCGTTGGGCACGCAATAGGTCGCGCTGAATAACGCCCAAATATCCGCCGCGCTCAACTCACCGTGACTGCTATCGACATGCTGTTGCACCACGCTGGCGAACTCCACTTGCAAGCGGCGCGGCATGACGATGCCGTATTCGGCTTCCAACAAATATGCCACGCCGCCTTTGCCCGATTGGCTGTTGACGCGTATCACCGAGTCGTAATTGCGCCCCACATCTTTGGGGTCAATGGGCAAATACGGCACGCTCCAAAGCGCGTCGGCGGCTTGCGCAGCGAAACCTTTTTTAATCGCATCTTGATGCGAACCTGAAAAGGCGGTGAACACCAAATCGCCGACATAAGGATGACGCGGATGGATGGGGAGTTGTGTGCAGTATTCAACAGTGCGGGCGATGTCGTGTATGTCAGAAAAGTCCAATTTGGGCGACACGCCTTGGCTGTAAAGATTTAAGGCGAGCGTGACCAAATCGACATTGCCAGTGCGTTCTCCATTACCAAACAAACAGCCCTCGACCCGCTCTGCACCTGCCATCAAACCCAGCTCCGCCGCCGCCACCGCCGTGCCTCTATCGTTGTGCGTGTGCAAACTCAAAATCACGCTGTCGCGGCGCGCTAAATGAGTGTGCATCCATTCAATTTGATCGGCATAAATGTTGGGCGTGGACACTTCGACGGTGCTAGGCAAATTGAGGATGACTTTATTCGTCGGCGACGCGCCCCACGCGAGCGTGACCGCATCGCAAATCTCTACGGCGAAATCGAGCTCGGTCGCACTAAAAGTTTCGGGGCTGTACTCTAAAATCCATTCGGTTTCGGGCTGCTCGGCGGCGAGTTTTTTAATCAGCTTGACCGCGTCCACCGCCATCGCAATCACCTCGCTTTTGCTCAAGCCAAACACGCTGTCGCGGAACGGTTGCGAGGTGGCGTTATACACATGCACGATGGCGCGGCGCGCGCCTTGCAAGGCTTGCATGGTGCGAATAATCAAGTGTTCGCGAGCCTGCGTGAGCACGGCGATGGTGACATCGTCGGGGATATGCCGCTCGCTAATGAGGCTGCGCACAAAGTCAAAATCCGTCGCCGATGCGGACGGAAAAGCCACTTCGATTTCTTTCAAACCGATGTCGCACAACATCTTGAACATGCGCATTTTTCGCTCGGCATTCATCGGCTCAAACAAGGCCTGATTACCATCGCGCAAATCAGTACTCTGCCAAATCGGCGCAGCCGTGAGGGTGCGATTCGGCCATGCACGGTTGGGCAAATGAATGGCGGGGAAGGCGCGATATTTAGTGTGGGGATGTTGCAACATGACGACTCCTCAAGGCATTTAAGAGGCGGTCATATTAAGCAAAACCTCAACGCAAATTATTGCGTAATCGGCTTCATAATCAGCAATCACGGCAATATAATTGCGCACATGTGGCAAATAGCTATAATTTAATGCTGAAAATAACGATTATAAGGAATGATATGCAACTCGACGACTACGATGCACAGATTTTGCGGGCGTTGCAACAGGATGGGCGCATCAGCAACCAAGATTTAGCCGAGCAAATTAGCTTGTCGCCTTCGCCGTGTTTACGCCGCGTGCGCGCGCTGGAAGAGGCGGGCTTAATTGTCGGCTACCGCGCTATTTTGGATGCCAAAGCCATGGGCTTGTCGCTGATGGCGTTGGTGTTAATTTCCATGGAACAACACACGCCCGAACGCTTGAGTCATTTTGAAGCGCAAATTATCAAGTGTCCCGAAGTGTTGGAGTGCCTGCTGATTACAGGGCAAGATGCCGATTACCAGCTCAAGGTAGTGGTGCGCGATATGGATGCGTATCAGGAGTTGCTGCTCAATCGCATCACCCGCATCAAAGGCGTAACGGGGGTGCGCTCCAGCTTTGTGTTGCGTCGCGCGCTGGATAGCACCAGTTTGCCGATTTAATCGTTCGCGCATAATTTTCTCCGCTCACGATTTTCCAATCAGGCACGCCGTGCCACTTTCGCTATAATGCTGCGCTATGAAAAAACCACTCCCTGCCACCTCACGCGCACTAGACCTCGCCCGCGAAGTTCTCAATATCGAAGCCGCTGCGATTACGCAATTAGCACTCCGCTTAGACGCGGATTTTTTACGCGCATTGGATTTGATTTTGGCGTGCCAAGGTCGCGTGATTGTGAGCGGCATGGGCAAGTCTGGACATATCGCGCGGAAAATTGCCGCGACCATGGCGAGCACGGGTACACCTGCTTACTTTGTCCATCCAGGCGAAGCCAGTCATGGCGATTTGGGCATGATTATGGCGGACGACGTGATTATCGCGCTGTCCTATTCGGGCGAAAGTTCCGAGCTGATGACCATCGTGCCAGTGATTAAACGCTTAGGCGCGAAGCTAATTAGCATGACGGGATTTAATCAATCGAGCTTAGCCCTTGCTGCCGATGTGCATCTGAATGCCGCGATTGAAAAAGAAGCCTGCCCGATGGGACTTGCGCCAACCGCCAGCACTACTGCGGCGTTGGCGTTGGGCGACGCACTCGCCGTGGCGTTGTTGGATGCGAAAGGATTTGCCGCCGAAGACTTTGCGCGCTCGCATCCGGGCGGCAGTTTGGGACGTAAATTATTGACCCATGTACGCGACATTATGCGTAGCGGGGATGCCGTGCCTAGCGTGGCGCAGGACGCGATGTTGAGTGTCGCGCTGCTAGAAATTTCCAAAAAAGGCGTGGGCATGACGGCGGTGGTGGATACCGAGCAGCGCGTGTTGGGCATTTATACCGATGGCGATTTGCGCCGTAATTTAGAAAAACAAATCAACTTTGCGACTACGCCTGTGCAAACTGTGATGTCAAAAAATCCTAGCAGTATCGCGCCCGAAGCCTTAGCAGTGGATGCGGTGAGTTTGATGGAGGCGCGCAATATCAATCAACTGCTGGTGGTGGACAGCCAGCAGCGTTTAGTCGGCGCGTTGAATATGCACGACCTGTTGCGCGCTAAAGTCATTTGAGTTTTTGAAAAGAAGTGCCTCGCGTCTTAGGATGTTTCTAGAAATTCAAAGCTCTAAGCAAGACTAAACCGCAAGGGTCTTCTCCATGAAACTATAGTCGCCTTCGCACCTTGTTTCGTGCGAAGGCGCGAACAATGTATTGCGACGAGATTTGGATTTATAGAGATACCCTTAAAATTTTTTGGAGAAAATTATGTTATTGAACCGTGCCAAGTTGATTAAATTAGTTGCCTTCGATGTGGATGGCGTAATGACCGATGGCGGCTTGTATTTGTCCGATTCGGGCAACGAGTTCAAACGCTTTAACACCTTGGATGGCTTAGGCATCAAGCTGCTCAAAGCCTCTGGGGTAGAGGTTGCCATTATCACGGGGCGACAATCTAAATGCGTCGAATACCGTGCCGCAAATTTAGGCATTACGCATGTCTATCAAGGCGTGGAACACAAGCTCTCGGCAATGAATGATTTGCTCGACCGATTGAAATTAACCCGCGATGCCGCCGCCTATATGGGCGACGACGTGGTGGATTTAACCGTGTTGCGCAATGTTGGACTGGCAATCAGCGTGCCTGACGCACCGCAGTTGGTACGCGAACATGCCAACTACATTACTCAACGCCGTGGCGGGCATGGTGCGGTGCGAGAAGCCTGCGAACTGATTATGCACGCGCAAGGCACGCTGGATGGACAGCTCGCGCAATACTTAAAATGAAACTCGCTGCACGCGCGCGTTATTGGTGGCATGTCGTGCCGCTGCTCGCCGTGTTGGCGGGCGCGTATTGGTTGAATCATCCCGCTCAAATCAACAAACCTATCGTGCTGCGCGATGCGCATTTAGCCGATGCACTGGCGGATGAGATTCGCGCGCAAGCCTACGACTTACAAGGTAAGCCGCATTTTTTACTCATCGCCAAACAGCTCACCCATTACCCCGATGACGACAGCTCGCAATTGACGAAGCCTGAGGTCACCATGCTCGCGCCGAATGGTGCGGATGTTCATTTAACGGGCGAACGAGGCGTGTTAAGTCAGCGTGGTGAGTTAGTTGAGTTGATGGGCAAGGTGCAAGTCACGCGCGCGCCCGTTGCTAAACAAAGTGAGCTGCTCATTGTCAGCGACTACCTAAAATTTTTACCTAAATTAGAGCGCGTCAGCAGCAATCGTGCAGTCACGTTTACGGATGCCAACAACACCATCAACGCGCACGGTTTTGAGTTAGATAATCGCGCACAAACCCTACAATTTCTCTCGCAAGTAAAGGCGGTTCATGTTGTTACTCCGAATTAAATTCGCGCTGCTCTTGGCACTTGCCGCCCCGTTATGTCACGCGGAATTAGCCGACCGCGAACAGCCGCTGCAAATTGAAGCCGACCAAGTGTTACTCGACCAAGCCAAGCAAATCAGCACCTTTACGGGACACGTTAAATTTGACCAAGGCACGCTGCAATTGCGCGGTGAAAAAGTGGTGGTCAGCCAAGATGCGCAGGGCTACAAACTCGGTACAGTAACGGGCGACACCGCAAGTTTTCGGCAAAAGCGTGAAGGCGTAAATGAATATGTGGAAGGCTATGCGCAGCGCATCGAGTACGACACGCACACGCAGATTTTGGATTTGTATGGGCAAGCGCGCTTGAAACGCGAAGGAGATTTTATTCGCGGCGAACATATCAATTACAACTCACAAACAGAAATTTTTGTGGTCAATGATGGCGGTAAAAACGCGTCAGCATCGACCAGTGTGCCGCCGCAACGTGTGCGTGCCGTGTTGCAGCCGCGTAGCCCTGTGCCTGCCATCAGTGCCGTTCCCGCTACTTCTTTACAGGTCATCAAATGAGTGAACTTCGAGCCACTGGCTTGCAAAAAAAATATGGCGCACGCACCGTGGTGCGCGATGCGTCGTTGACGGTTAAAAGCGGCGAAGTGGTTGGCTTGTTGGGACCTAATGGCGCGGGCAAAACCACTTCGTTTTATATGATTGTTGGCTTGGTCGCGGCGGACGCAGGCAGCATCACGCTGGACGATAAAGATATTACCCATTTCCCCATCCACAAACGCGCGCGCTTAGGCTTAGGCTATTTGCCGCAAGAAGCCTCAATTTTTCGCCGCCTCAGCGTGACCGAAAACATCCAAGCGGTGTTGGAGTTGCAAGGCTTAAAAGATGACGAGTTACGCACGCGCTTAGAAAGCCTGTTGGAAGATTTACACATCACCCACATCCGCAATAATTCGGCGGTGAGCTTGTCGGGCGGCGAGCGTCGCCGCGTCGAAATTGCGCGCGCCTTGGCAACTAATCCGCGTTTTATTTTGCTCGACGAACCCTTCGCAGGCGTTGACCCGATTGCCGTCATCGACATTCAAAAAATCATTCATTTTTTGAAGCAACGCGACATCGGCGTGCTGATTACCGATCACAACGTGCGTGAAACTTTGGGCATTTGCGATCGCGCTTATATCATCAATGCGGGCGCGGTGATGGCGGAGGGCAAACCAGAAGAAATTATTTACAACGAAGGCGTGCGCAAAGTGTATTTGGGCGAGAATTTTAAGCTGTGAAAGTAGGTCTGCAACTCCGTCAGTCGCAACACCTCACCCTGACTCCGCAGCTGCAACAAGCGATTCGTTTGTTGCAGCTTTCTACGCAAGACATGCAGCAAGAAGTGGCGCGCATGTTGGAAGAAAATCCCTTGCTTGAAGTCGCCGAAGCAGCTGTGCTAGTGCCGTTTACAGGTGAGGCGCAAACGCCAGAAAGCATCCAGCAATCCAGCTCTGACACGCCTGAAGCTCCCGTCGAATCAAGTAATGAGCGTGATGCCGAACCCGCTTTGGATGAAGCGATGGATTGGCAATCGCGCAGCGAGGGTGCGACCGCACATGACGAGGACGATGATAAATTTCCTGAGCAAGCCGCTCAGTTAGCCACGCTGCGCGAGCATTTGCAGCAGCAGGTGCTACTCACACAACTCTCACCGCTAGACCAAAAACTCATCGCCTTACTCATCGACGCGTTGGATGAAAACGGCTACCTCACTCAAACACTGGATGAAATTTTGGCGTTATTACCTGCCGAGTTGGACATCAGTTTGGACGATTTGGAAACCGCCTTGGTGCAGTTGCAACACTTGGATATGCCAGGTCTCGCGGCACGCGATTTGGCGGAATGTTTGGCGTTGCAACTCAAAGCGATGCCTGCCGACACGCCGCAGCGCGCGCTGGCAATACGCTTGGTGAGTGAGCATTTGGTGTTGTTGGGCGCGCATGACTTTGTCAAAATCAAACGCTATTTGCGCTGTAACGATGAGGAATTACGCAGCGCGCAAACTTTGATTGCCACCCTGAACCCAAAGCCTGGCAACGAGTTTGACGACCGTATAGCGGATCGCGTCATCCCCGATGTGCTGGTGGAAAAACATCAAGGCGTGTGGCGGGTACGACTCAATGGCGAAGCCTTGCCGAAGTTACGCGTCAATCAACTGTATGCCAATATCTTGCAACAACGCGGTGAGAAAACGGGTTCGCAATTAGGCGCGCAACTGCAAGAAGCGCATTGGCTGATTAAAAATTTACAGCAACGCTTCGATACCATTTTGCGTGTGGCACAAGCCATCGTGCTGCATCAAGAACAGTTTTTGGAACACGGCGCGATTGCCATGCGACCGCTGGTGTTGCGTGAAATTGCTGACGAATTAGAGCTGCACGAATCCACTGTGTCGCGCGGCACCACGCAAAAATTCATGCTCACACCGCGCGGCATTTATGAATTTAAGTATTTTTTTGGCAGCGCGCTCGCCACAGAAAGCGGCGGTAATTGCTCATCGACCGCAATTCGCGAATTGATTAAGCAATTAGTTAGCGCAGAGGATAAAATGAAGCCGCTGACTGACAGCCGTATGTCAGAAATTTTGGCACAGCAGGGCGTAGTGATTGCCCGCCGTACCATCGCAAAGTATCGAGAAGAGTTGCATATCCTCCCGGTACACCTCCGTAAATCACTCTAACCTTAGGAGCTCACCATGAACTTGAATATCACTGGTCACCACGTTGAAATCACCCCTGCCATTCGTGAATATGCCACCAGCAAAATCGGCAAAATCAAACGTCATTTTGAGAACGTCATCGACGTGCAAATTATTTTGTCAGTGGAAAAGCTCAAGCAAAAAGCTGAAGCAACGGTGCATATGAGTGGCAAAGATGTATTTGTCGAATGCGAAGATGAAAATCTGTACGCCGCGATTGATACGCTGATTGACAAATTGGATCGCCAAGTGATGAAGCACAAAGAAAAACTGGCTGACCGCCGCCACGATGTATCGGGTCAACACCCTGTCGCGGCCGAGTAAGTCTAAGTAAGTCCACAAGCGGCAGCGATGCCGCTTTATTTTGTCTGCAAATCTGAAATCTTTGAGACACCCGCTGCGTCTGAAGAACAAGTGTAGGAGCTCGATTTATCGAGCGATTTTTAGGTGCAGTTATCGCCCGATAAATCGAGCTCCTACAAGTCCCAGCATTAAATTGAGTTTCTACGAACTCCCGCATTTGAATTACACGCTTGCCTTTAGTTGTTAAATTAAGCGTTGTTAATAAAGAGTCATGCCATGAATTTAATTAGCAAAATTTTGCACCCCGATAATGTGTTGTTGGATACTGAATCTAGCAGTAAAAAACGCGTGTTTGAACGAGCTGGATTATTGTTTGAGAACAGTCAGCAAATTGCCCGCAGCGTGGTGTTCGATAGTTTGTTCGCGCGCGAAAAGCTCGGCTCTACAGGCCTAGGCGAGGGCGTGGCGATTCCGCATGGACGTATCGCCAAGTTGCGTGATGCAACCGCTGCATTTATTCGCACCCGTCATCCCATCCCGTTTGATGCGCCCGATGGTGCGCCAGTGGAGATGATTTTTGTGTTGCTGGTGCCAGAGCGTGCCACCGATTTGCATTTGCAAATTTTGGGCGAATTGGCGCAAATGTTTAGCGACCCAGAATTTCGCCGCCAGCTCAACGCCTGCGTGGATGCCGCCAGCATTCATGCTTTGTTTGTGAATTGGGAAATCAACGAATGAGCGTAGTCAACATTCGCCAGTTGTTTGAAGACAAGCAAGAACGCTTGCAACTGACGCGCGTGGCGGGCGCGGATGGCGAAAATTATATTATCGACAGCGATGAGGTAGAGGCTTCTAACAAAGGTCTGATTGGTCATCTCAACTTAATTCACCCCAATTGGATACAGGTGTTGAGCGACACCGAGCTGGCATATTTTGACGGCTTGAGTGCGACAAAGCGCGACGCAGCATTTGCCAAAATAGTGGTGCAAGGCACGACCTGTTTAATCGTCGCGGGCGCAGCAAAAATCCCTGCTGCCTTATTGGCATTCGCCAATGATTCCGATATTCCCTTATTTGCGTCGCCCAAGCCCAGCGTGCATTTGATGTGGCTAATCCGCCATTATCTAGCCAAAGAATTAGCCGATTCGACCACGCGTCATGGTGTGTTTCTTGACGTGTTGGGCGTAGGCGTAATGATTACTGGCGAGAGCGCGGTGGGTAAAAGTGAGCTGGGCTTGGAGCTGATTACGCGCGGCAACGGGCTGGTGGCGGATGACATTGTCGAGCTGCATCGCATCGCGCCCGACACGCTGGAAGGCAGATGTCCAGAGCTGTTGCGCGATTTTCTCGAAGTGCGCGGCTTAGGTATTTTGAACATCCGCACCATGTTCGGCGAGACCGCCGTGCGGCGCAAAAAAAGCCTCAAGCTCATCGTCCATTTGCAACGCCCTGAAGGCGGCGATTTGTCGCAAGTAGATAGATTGCCGAGCAACGATTTGCATCAAGAAATTCTCGGCGTGAACATCAGCACGGTGAACATTCCCGTGGTGGCGGGGCGCAACTTGGCGGTGTTGGTGGAAGCGGCGGCGCGCAACTTTGTGTTGCAACAGCGCGGCATAAACACCATGGACGAATTCGTCGCGCGCCACGAACAAATGATGGCGCGCTGACATGCAATTATTTTTAATCAGCGGCTTATCAGGCTCAGGCAAAAGCGTCGCGCTCAAGGTGTTAGAAGACAGCGGCTATTACTGTGTGGACAATTTGCCTGCCGAATTACTCGCCACTTTAGTCGCACATTTACAGGCTTCGGGCTACCGCAAAATTGCCGTGAGCATTGATGTGCGCAGTGCCAATAGCGCGCCGCATGTACCGCTATTATTAGAAGAATTAAAGGCGCGTGGCGTGCAAGTGCATGTGATTTTTTTAGATGCGCAAAGCGACACTTTAGTGAAACGCTTTTCCGAAAGTCGCCGCCTGCATCCGCTCAATAACGGCGTGTTGACCTTGCCTGAATGCGTGCAGTTAGAGCGTGATTTATTAGCCAACATCAGCGACATCGGGCATCGCATCGACACCAGTGATATTTCTGCCAACGCCTTGCGCGCTTGGATAAAACAATTCGTTGCTTTGGATCACGCCAATATCACGCTGCTATTTGAATCGTTTGGGTTTAAGCACGGCATTCCGCTCGATGCCGATTTTGTGTTTGATGTGCGCTGCTTACCTAATCCGCATTACAACCCCGCCTTGCAACCCTTGACGGGACGAGACTTACCCGTCATTGCCTTTTTAGATGACACGCCCGATGCACAGGCGATGGCAGGTGATATTCAAACTTTTATTACGCGTTGGTTGCCCAATTTTATTGCCGATAATCGCAGCTATTTCACCGTCGCAATCGGCTGCACAGGCGGACAACACCGCTCGGTCTATC
This sequence comes from Sideroxydans sp., assembly GCA_029850585.1. Lineage (GTDB taxonomy): Bacteria > Pseudomonadota > Gammaproteobacteria > Burkholderiales > Gallionellaceae > Gallionella. The sequence goes on along the minus strand of JARCRQ010000097.1, from coordinate 26,007 downwards.
TGGTCGAAAAATTGGCGAAACATTTTGCGGCGACCCAGCAAGTGTTAATTCGTCATCGCGAATTACCCCCTTAATGTCGCTCATGCAGCACCTCAAATTTGGCGATATTTTGCTCATCATGGTTGCCGCATTCGGCATCGTTTTGTTGAGCTTAAAAATATGGAGCGGCGCAGCAGCCGAGCGCGCGGTAATCCGCAGCGGCGGCAAAATTTTCTTAGACGTGAGCTTGGCAAAAGACCAGCAAATCAGTGTGCCTGGGCATCTGGGCATCAGCATTGTCAGCATCGTGAAGCATCGCGCCCGCATCAGCTCCGACCCCAGCCCCAGACAATACTGCGTGCGCCAAGGCTGGCTGCAACAAGCCGGCGAAATTGCCTTGTGCCTGCCTAACCAAGTCAGTGTCGAATTAGTCGGGCGCGACAAAAAATATGACAGCTTGAGCTACTAGGATTGAGTTAGGAGCGGTGTAGAGAAGTCGCCGCTATGGTGGGAGCTCGACTTGTCGAGCGATGTTTTTTCGTACGGCTATCGCCCGACAAGTCCCCTCCTACAAACCCTATTTCATATACCCCAATTGTGTGTGGATACAAAATGAAGAGTGAGTATAAAAATACACAGGTAAGCGTTGCGCTGAACTCAACGACCCCCTCAATTTTGATGCTCAATCCTGACGCGCAAGATCATCACGTCGCGCGCATGGCGGCGGTGGCGTTGGGCTTGACGCTGCTTGAAAACGCCATTCCGTCGCTCTTGCCGGGGGTGAAGCCTGGCTTGGCGAATATCGTGACTTTGATTGTGTTGCAGCGATTTGGCTGGCGCATTGCTGCGTGGGTGTCGCTGTTGCGCGTGGTCGCGGGTAGTTTGCTGTTTGGTAACTTTCTAACGCCAGGATTTTTTCTCGGCTTGGCGGGCGCGTTGTGTAGCTTAGTGGTATTGGCAGTCGCGCAACATTTACCTAAGCGCGCGTTTGGTGTGGTTACGCATAGCATCCTCGCCGCTTTCGCGCATATCGCAGGGCAACTCGCCGTGGTCTATGTGTGGCTTATTCCGCACCACGGCATCGCCTACCTCATCCCGATTTTTGCTGCCGCCGCACTGGTGTTTGGTGTTGTCAACGGACTGATTGCGGCAAGGTTTTTATCCGCCGCTCAAGCGTGAAATGGCTTATTTAGGCAAGCCTAAGTGAATCAACAGCGCGTTACACCATTCGCTCGCATCGGCTTCACGCGCTTGGTCTTGTGCCATCGCGCGATAGCCATTTTATAATGCCGAGCCTAAGACATGTGGCTTGAGCAAATCCTCAATGAATTTACTCATGCGCCGCTTACCAATGGTGCGATACAAGCCGTCATACACCTCTTCGGTGAGGCTAATCGTCATTCGTTTGTGCATTAAAATCTCCTAAAGCGTTGTATGTATTCCACACGATAACACGCGTAAAACTGTGGCGACTTCAAAGTCATCAAAAGTAGCATTGTTTGATGTTAAAATTAAAGCTCACAAAATTGAGAGATTAGGAGAAAAACATGCGTACCACTCTTGCTTTGGACGACGACTTACTGGAAAAAGCTTTTGCTTTGACGGGCGGGCTGGATAAAACCGCCTTGGTGCGCGAGGCACTCAAGGCGTTAATCCAGCGTGAAAGTGCCAAACGCTTAGCTTTGCTGGGCGGTACAGAGCCCAACTTAATTGCCGTGCCACGTCGCCAAACCAAGCCAATATGATTTTGGTCGATACCTCGGTCTGGATAGACCACTTACGCCAAGCCGATGCAACACTCTCGCATTTACTGACAGCAGGGCAGGTGGTGACGCACGAGGCGGTTATTGGCGAATTAGCATTGGGGCATTTGAAAAACCGTCCTGCCGTATTGAGTGCCTTGCAAAACCTAGCGCAACTCAATCCTGCTAGTGCGGTAGAGACTTTGCTTTTCATCGAAACTCAATCGTTGTTTGGCAAAGGTATCGGCTATGTTGATGCCAGCTTATTAGCCGCGCTGCGCTTGAATCCCAGTGTGTTGCTGTGGACGCGCGACAAACGCTTATTAGCAGAAAGTACGCGGCTAGGATTAAGTGCGCACATTATTCATTAGCTGGATTGCCTCGACTAACGACGAGTCCCGAAACGCTTTATACCGTTTGTTGCAAAAAAACCACACTGCGCAAAATTAACTTCACACGGTTTTGCAAATTTCTATAAATTGCGCGCCAGTTCTAGCAGGGAGGATCTGTTGGTGCTGTATATAAACCGAGCTACACATAAACTTTTTTAATTTCGAGGATTTCAAAATGAAGAAAATCGTTCTCTCTTTGGCAGGCGTGATGGCTGCTGTTGCATTTGCTCCTGAAGCATCTGCTGTTCCCGTTTTTGCACGTCAAACAGGCATGGCTTGTTCGGCTTGTCACTTCCAACATTTCCCATTGTTGAATGGTTTTGGTCGCGCATTTAAGTCAGCTGGCTTCACCATGATGGGCGCGCAAGGTAAAGTTGAAGGCGATCATTTGGATATTCCTGATCGCTTGAACATGGGTATTTTGACCACGATGCGTTATGAAACCGTTTCAGGTACCCCTAACGCAGCACGTTACACCGTACCTTCAAGCGGTGGTGAAACTGCTATTTTCTTGGGTGGTCGTATTTCTGAATTCGCAGGTTTCTTGTCAGAAATCGCAGGTGCGGCAAAATTGGCAGTATTGTTCCCTGTTGCTGATGCGCGTGTAGGTTTTGTTGCTCACACAAGTGGTGGTCAAGGCGTGGCTTACAGCTTTGAAACACAAAACACTGGTGCGGCTAACACCCATAAAACTTCGTTCTACAACGGTAGCAAAACAGCTAACGGCGGTGCGGGTAACCACACTAACGTAACGTCAGCTTCGCAATACTTGGCAACTAACGGTGCTGCAACTGGTATCTCTTTGGTCGCTAACAACAGCATGGGTTTTGTCAATATCGGTAAATTTATTTCAGTGGGTGGTTCACCATTGACTCCTGGCGCAGGCGCAGGTCAGTTGCCTACCACTTACGCTCGTGTTGCAGCAAACATGGACGTAGCAGGTTTTGACGCAGGTTTTGGTATCCAAAACTTCAGTGGCTTTACTGGCACTGTTCCTGGTCAAGTAATGAAGGCAACTATCATCGACGCGCAGTTGCAAGGTGAAGTGGCTGATTTGCCAGCAGGTTTCTACGCATCATACGGCTCTGCTCCAGTTGCTAAAGTAGGCGAAATTAACGTATTGAACGCGGGTACTAATGCACGTCGTTCATTGAACGTAGTGGGCGAAATCGGTGTGATTCCTCATATCGCTACTGTAATCGCGGGTGTTCGTATGGCGAAAACAGGTGCGGCGGTTGACGGCGGCGACAATGGTTTGATGTTGGGTGCGACTTACGAGTTGGCACAAAACATTGAGTTGTCATTGACTCACACTCGCAACTCAGGCGCAGCTTGGAATGCAGTTGGTGGTGTTACACCAGCAGGCAAAACAGAAACTGGCTTGATGATGGAAGCATTGTTCTAAGAACAGGCAACTTTCAACTCGCGTGAGGTGCATTTAGCGTAAGCAAAATACACCTCACAACAGGCGTAAATCAAACAGGGGAGACTTCGTTCTCCCCTGTTTTTTTGCGCTTGCAGATTGCTACACACTGTGCTTGCCGTTATATTGCGCGACTTGTATTGAGGGAGAAAAACATGCCAACCATCTCGATGTTTTATGGGATTCTGATTTTGATGTATTTCTACGATAACAAACAACACAATCGCCCTCACTTACATGCTGAATACGTTGAGTTTGAGGCTTCCATTGCAATTGACGATGGCGAAGTGTTGAGCGGCAGTTTGCCGCCTGCCAAGATGAAGTTGGTGCAAGCGTGGATAGAAATTCATAGAGAGAGCCTGATGACTGATTGGAAATTGGCGGTGGCGGGTGAGCCCGTCTTCAAGATTGATCCACTTAAGTAAGGAGGTAATTTATGGATACGATAATCCAAGCGATTCCATTGGCGGATTTCCGAATAGATATTGTGACGCGTGATGGGGTTCGCGGCATTTTCGATGTGAAGCCTTACCTAGGCGGCGGGGCATTCAAAGATTTGTGCGATGTAAGCTATTTTCGTTTAGTACGCCCCGCACATCACGGCATTCGCTGGCCGAATGAGCAAGATTTTAGTGCGGATACGATAGTTTGGGATATGCAAAATAAGTATGCCGATAGTGCCTTATCGCTAAATGATGCAACCTTGCCGCACTAAACGAAGCACATTCTGGCGCGCTAGATTCATTCATCTATATCAATGCGCTGATGATGGATTTGAAATAGTGATAAGGCTACCCCCCCCCGCGTAGATGACTTAAGCGCAGCCAGTCCTATCAAGTAACAGCAGCAAATAAAAAAGGGAGACGATGGCTTCCCTTTTTTATTTGACAACTTTGAAATGCAGCCTGTATAAACCCAACCGCATTGTCGGCGTAGAAATGCACAACCTTTCAACTATTCTGGGAGCAAACATGAAAAAGATTATTACTGTAATTTCTTTAGTTTTGGCTTTACCAACAGCAGCATTCGCGGGACAAGATAACGTCGGCGGTTGTGGCGTAGGTTCGATGGTATTCAAAGGTCAATCAGGGGTTGCACCGCAAGTGTTGGCGGTGACTACGAATGGTTCATTCGGCAATCAAACCTTCGGTATTTCGACAGGCACGTTAGGTTGTACGCAAGACGGCACAGTGCGTTCGGCAATGAAAACCGCCTTGTTTATTGAAACCAATAAACAACAACTGGCGCGCGATATGTCAGTGGGTGGCGGTGAAACGCTGGCTTCTTTGTCGCACTTAATCGGTATTGAAGCGAAAGATCAAGCAGCGTTTAATCGTGTTGCCAAAGACAATATGGCGAGCATTTTTAGTTCTGACAGCGTAGCACCCGAGCAAGTGGTGGCTTCATTGCGCGCTGCCTTAGCTGCTGATAAACAGTTGTCGCATTATCAAACCGCGCTGTAATTTTTTAGTGGTTTAACTAAACCCCAGTGGTGTGCTACTGGGGTTTTTTATATCCCCAATTTCTTAATATGCGCCTTATTCTAATTTTGCTGTGCTGCGTTATATCGCTGAGTGCGCAGGCGGCTGTTGATGCGATTTATCTCGCCGAATTACAAGCTCAAACGCGCCAGATGAAGCTGGCGCAGCGCATGGAGTGGCGCAAGTTATTGCATCATGTGCCGCGCGTATTTGCAGCGGGCGAGCAAGGCTTGCTCGATAGCCCGCATTTTTATTTGGCGGCGGATGGCAAGCGCGATGCGCAAGCCGAGTTGGACGCGACGCTGGCGAGTTTTTATGCCGACACGGTGGAGAGCAATGAAACGCAGCATCCACAATGTGCCTATGTGGCGCGCTACGCTTGGCTGAACAGCCAATTAAATTTTGATGCAGCACGTTTGCCGCCGCGTACTTGTCCGCGCTTTGAGCAGTGGCGCAGCAGCTTAAATCCTGCGGGGCTGACCTTAATTTTTGCCTCGGCGTATTTGAATAGTCCGTCCTCGATGTACGGGCACACCTTATTGCGAGTGGATGCCAAAGACCAAGATGAGCACACGCGTTTGTTGGCATACGCGCTGAATTTTGCGGCGAATACCAACGAGACGAATGGACTGGCGTTTGCCGTGAATGGCTTGTTTGGCGGCTATGCAGGGGCGTTTTCGATGTTGCCGTATTACGCCAAAGTGCGCGAATACAGCGACGCGGAAAACCGCGATATTTGGGAGTATCGCTTGAATTTAAGTGAGGTCGAATTGACGCGCGTGTTGATGCACGCGTGGGAATTAGGGCCGCATTATTTCGATTATTTTTTCTTCGATGAAAACTGTGCATACCATTTATTAGGCTTGCTGCAAGTGGCGCGTCCAGCGTTTGCCTTTACCGATAATTTCCGTTGGGGCGCGATTCCTGCCGATACCGTGCGCGCCATTATTAGCTATGAAAATTTAGCCCAGCCGCCTGTGTATCGTCCCGCGCAAGCCACGCTATTACGCCAGCAATTAGCTGCGATGAATGCTGATGAACGGGCGCAGGTGGCGCGCATTAGTCACGGCGAACTAGAGGCGGCAGCGTTAGAAAATTTCACGCTGGCGCGGCGTGCGGCGGTGTTGGAAACCAGCTTGGATTATGTCAACTATCGTCACACCAGCGGCAAGGCGGAGGTCGCCGATGCGAGCAATTGGGCGCGCCAATTGCAAATGCAGCGCAGTCGTTTAGATTTCATTAAACCCGTGCTAATCACGCCCGCACCGCGCACCCAGCCTGAGTTAGGGCACGCCTCGTCGCGGCTGAGTATGGCGGCGGGGCAGCGCGACAAACAGGCATTCCAACAGCTAGAACTACGCGCGACGTATCACGATTTACTCGACCCAGACGCAGGCTTTGTGCGCGGTGCGGCAATTGAGTTTTTTAGTCTGGCGATGCGCCATGATGCGACGGCAACGCGGGTTGAGCGGTTGATGCCAGTTAGCATCGTGTCGTTAGCACCCCGCGATGAATTTTTCAGTGCGCCGTCTTGGCAGATTGCGGGTGGTTGGCAACGCGTCAAAGCCATCGGCGGCGGTGAACCGCTCGCTTTGGTATTGGACGGCGGCATGGGCGGTGCGTGGAGCAATCAGGCAAATAGCGTGTTGAGTTACAGCTTGCTGAATGTGAGCGCGCGTGGTCATGGCGATTTGCAACACGGTTACGCGCTGGGGCTGGGCGCGAGTGTGGGCGGCTATGTCGAGCTGAATGCGGCATGGCGTGCGCATTCGTATGCGCAAGTTGTGCGTTACGCGGCGGGGCAGCAAGACAATGTGTGGCGGCTAGGGCTGCAACAAAATATCGCTTTGCAGCGTGATTTAGCGGTACGCATCGAGCTGTTGCGGCAACGTGAGTTGCATCGCTTGAGCAATGGCGCGAGTGCGGCTGTGCTGGTGTATTTCTAACATGCGCAGCCTGATAATAATTTTTCTGTTGCTAGCCTTGAGCGGCTGCACGCAGGTGTTTTTTCAGCCGCATCAGCAGCTGGTCAATACGCCTACGCAGTTCGGCATCGCTTTCCAAAATGAATATCTCACCGCCGCTGATGGCACACAGCTCAACGCTTGGTGGCTGCCCGCCGTGGGTGCGCCACGTGGCACGATTTTGTTTTTGCATGGCAATGCCGAAAACATCAGCACGCATTTTCGCAGCGTCGCTTGGCTGCCCGCAGCGGGCTACAACGTGTTGGCATTAGACTATCGCGGCTATGGCGCATCGGCTGGCGTGCCGACTTTGGCGGGCGTACAACAAGACATAGATGCAGCGATGCGACATTTATTGGTGCAGCACCAAGCGCAAGGCGTGGTCGTTATGGGACAGAGTTTAGGTGGCGCATTGGCGATTTTTTACAGTGCGCATAGCGCGTATCGCGAGCAGATTCGTGCCGTCGTAAGTGATAGCGCGTTTAGTGATTACCGCGTGGTGGCGCGCGAAGGCTTGGTGAAATTTTGGCTGACTTGGCCGCTGCAATGGCTGCCGTGGCTGGTGATAGATAACGACTATGCGCCGCTAGCTGCGGTGGCAGAAATTAGCCCGATTCCGCTGCTGATTATTCACGGTACAAGCGACAGCGTAGTCAACAGCACACATGCGCAAGGCTTATTTAATCGGGCGCGCAAACCTAAGCAGCTTTGGCTCATCCGTGAAGCAGAGCATATTCAAGCCTTGTCTATTCCAGACGTGCGACAACAGCTATTAGAATTTTTACAGCACAGCTTGGTAATCACGCCATAAGCGGTCAGTGAATCGGGCATAATTCGGCGGGCTTATTTTGAGAGGAACAAGTGATGTTAAAGAAATTATTTCGTACCAAAGCGGTGTTGGACGATGCGCAGCACGGCACTGAATTAAATAAATGTTTGACCGCGACCGATCTGACTTTGTTGGGCATCGGCGCGGGGATTTTTGTCTTAACGGGGATTGCGGCCGCGCATCAAGCCGGTCCTGCGGTGGTGTTGTCCTTCGTTATATCAGGCATCGCGTGTGCGTTTGCGGCGTTGGCATATGCCGAATTAGCGGCGGCGGTGGGCGGTTGCGGGAGCGCGTACGGCTATAGCTACGTTGCTTTGGGCGAGGTGGTGGCGTGGATGATCGGTTGGATTTTGTTGCTCGAATATAGCGTGTCGGTCGCGGCGGTGGCGAATGGCTGGTCGGGTTACTTTAATAACGCGCTGACCGCGATGGGTATGGGCTTGCCCGATATGTTGACCAAATCGCCCGCTGCTGGCGGCATCATCAACTTGCCTGCCGCGTCGATTATTTTGTTGCTGATGGGCATGTTGATTGCGGGGGTGAAGCAAAGCGCGCAGCTCAATACCGCGATGGTGTTTATCAAAGTGTTGGCGATTATTATTTTTATCGGCATTGCGGTGTTCAACGTGAATCCTGAAAACTGGCATCCGTTTATGCCGTTCGGTTGGTTTAATACTTTGCCCGACGGTTCGACCACGGGTGTGCTGGCGGGCGCATCGTTGGTGTTCTTTGCCTATGTGGGCTTTGATGCGGTATCGACCGCCGTGGAGGAGGCGAAAAATCCGCAGCGTGATGTACCGATCGGCATCATTGCCTCCTTGGCTTTTTGTACGGTGATTTACATTATCGTGTCGGGCTTGTTGACGGGCATCGTGCCATACAGCGAGCTGGGTGTGTCTTCCCCCGTCGCGCACGCGCTGCAATTATTGGGCTACAACTGGGCTTCTGCTTTGGTTGCCACGGGCGTGATTGCGGGATTAACCACGGTGATGCTGGTGTTGTATTACGCACTAACCCGCATCATTTTGTCGATGTCGCGTGACGGGCTGGTGTCGCCATTCTTATCTAAAGTTAACCCTAAGACGCACACGCCAGTCCGCGTGATTGTCATTGTCGGCATCATCATGTCTTTAGCGGCGGGTTTGTTTCCTTTAGGCGTGTTGGCTGAATTAGTAAATATCGGCACCTTGGCGGCGTTTGTGTTGGTGTGTTTAGGCGTAATCGTATTGCGCATTCGTATGCCGAATTTGCATCGTCCCTTCAAAAATCCTTTGAATCCGCTGTTTCCCGTGCTGGGGATGATTTCCTGTGGCGGGCTGATGGCATTTTTACCCGCACAAACTTGGCTGCGTTTTAGTGTTTGGTTAGCGATTGGTTTGATTGTGTATTTCACTTATTCGATACGCCACAGCAAGCTGGCTAAATAGCATTCTTGCCGCAATAAAAAAAGCCTGCTGATGCAGGCTTTTCTAGGTTTCAACTAGGCTAAAAATCACAAAGCTAAGATAAATTTAACCAGTTCTTTCATATCTGCTTGCTTCGTGCCATCCGTATCGTTCGCCAGCATCGGGGTCGTGCCCCACGCACCCGCGCCGCCTTTAGATACTTTCGCAACCAACTTGGCTTCAACGTTTTGTCCTTGGTATTTTTTCGCTACATCGACCCACGCTGGACCGATTATTTTTTTGTCAATGGCGTGGCACGCGGTGCAATTATTTTTCTTCGCCAAGAGTGGCATTTCTGCTGCCATGCTTGAACTTGCCAGCAGCAAGCCTGTTGTAATCAGAATGTTTATCGTCATTGATTGCATAATTCCCTCCGAGGTCTGAATCGATATTAAAGATGAAAGTTTAGTCGAGTGAGGACTATTTAGAGAGACCTAAAATAAACTGCACTAAGGCTTTGATGTCGTCGTATTTTCGACCACCAGGGTCATTCGCGGGCATCGGCATGTCGCCCCACACCCCAGTGCCACCCTTGGAGACTTTGGCAATCAGTAGCTCTACCACTTCAGGATGTCCACGATATTTTAGAGAAACTTCCAACCATGCTGGACCAATAATTTTTTTCTCAATGGCATGGCAGTCAGTGCAGCGATTTTTTTTCGCCAACTCTGGCATGTCAGTCGCGTGCGCCAGTGGCACGCTGAGGAATAAAGTTAACGCGAGGCACAAATTTTTCATTATTTTCCCTGAAAGTAGAGCGATTACTGCTCAAAAAACGAAACTGAATATACGCTATAAAGCCTTATTTATGCAAGGACTAAACCGTATAGCTCGTTAATTGTAAGAACTGGATTGCTGGACATAAAAAACTCCGCATGAAGCGGAGTTTTTCTGTGACAGCTCACGCGAACTAAGCGTCGCGTGATTTTATTACATCATGCCGCCCATGCCACCCATGTCGCTGCCACCTGCTGCTGGCTTGTCTTCAGGAATATCCGCAATCATGCAAGCAGTCGTCAGCATCAGTCCTGCGATAGACGCTGCGTTTTGCAAGGCAGTACGCGTCACTTTGGTTGGGTCAACTACGCCCATTTCCAACATGTCGGCATACACGCCAGTCGCTGCGTTGTAACCAAAGTTGCCTTTGCCTTCCAACACTTTATTGATGACCACAGCCGCTTCTTCGCCTGCATTGAACACAATCGCGCGTAACGGAGCTTCCATCGCGCGCAACACAATCGTGATACCTGCGTCTTGGTCAGTGTTGTCGCCTTTAACTTTAGCAACCGCCACTTTGGCACGCAGCAACGCTACGCCGCCGCCAGGAACAATGCCTTCTTCAACTGCCGCACGAGTTGCGTGCAAAGCATCTTCCACGCGGTCTTTCTTTTCTTTCATTTCAACTTCAGTTGCCGCACCGACTTTAATCACTGCAACGCCGCCAGTCAATTTGGCTTTGCGTTCTTGCATTTTTTCTTTGTCGTAGTCGCTGGTTGATTCTGCTGCCAGTTTATTGATGTGGCTGATACGGGCTTGGATTGCGTCGTCTTTGCCCGCGCCGTCGATGATGATGGTGTTATCTTTACCCACTTCGATACGTTTGGCTTGACCTAAGTTTTCCAAAGTCACTTTTTCCAAAGTCAAACCGACTTCTTCAGCAATCACCGTACCGCCTGTCAAAATCGCGATGTCTTCCAACATAGCTTTACGACGGTCGCCGAAGCCAGGGGCTTTAACCGCAACGGTTTTCAAGATGCCGCGAATGTTGTTGACCACCAAAGTTGCCAAGGCCTCGCCATCGACATCTTCAGCAACAATCAACAAAGGGCGACCTGATTTAGCCACTTGTTCCAAAGTCGGCAGCAAATCACGGATGTTCGAGATTTTTTTGTCATGCAACAAGATGAAAGGATTGTCCATCGAGACCATTTGACGATCTTGGTTGTTGATGAAGTACGGTGACAAGTAGCCGCGATCAAACTGCATCCCTTCAACTACATCTAACTCGTTATCCAACGATTTACCGTCTTCTACGGTGATAACGCCATCAAACTTGCCTGCTTTTAATGAATCTTTGCCTACGCGTTCCATCGCATCAGCGATGATTTTGCCGATAGCCGCGTCAGAGTTAGCTGAAATTGAAGCAACTTGAGCGATTTCAGTAGTAGTTGTGCAAGGTTTAGAGATTTTTTTCAGTTCTTCAACGGCAGCGATAACCGCTTTGTCGATACCGCGTTTCAAATCCATAGGATTCATGCCCGCAGTGACGAACTTCATGCCTTCCATGACGATGGCTTGTGCCAATACAGTCGCTGTAGTTGTACCATCGCCAGCTACATCAGAAGTCTTAGAAGCCACTTCTTTAACCATTTGTGCGCCCATGTTCTCGAATTTGTCTTTCAATTCGATTTCTTTAGCCACAGAAACGCCATCTTTAGTGATGTGCGGTGCGCCATATGAACGATCCAACACGACGTTGCGACCTTTAGGTCCCAAAGTAACCTTAACTGCATCGGCCAAAATGTTTACGCCTGCTACCATTTTTACACGAGCTTGCTCGTGGAATTTTACGTCTTTAGCTGCCATGATTGATTCTCCTAAATGTGTTGATAATTATGCTTCTACGATGCCGATAATGTCATCTTCGCGCATCGTCATGTATTCTTCACCGTCCATCTTGAAAGACTGACCAGCGTATTTGCCGAACAACACGGTGTCGCCCACTTTGACGTTCATTGCTTGCAATTTGCCGTCATCGCCCATCTTACCGTTGCCTACTGCAACGATTTTGCCTTGATCTGGCTTTTCTGTCGCCGCGTCAGGGATGAAAATGCCTGATGCGGTTTTACGTTCTTCTTCCATACGTTTAACAATTACGCGGTCATGTAAAGGACGAACTTTCATTGTGTAGCTCCTAGTGTGGTGGATTAAAAAGGTTGCGGATTTTAGCACTCTCCATCAACGAGTGCCAAAGATTGAGACAGAATGTTGGATTGCAAGAGCGCGGCAAAAATAATTAGCGCGGAGATAGCTGAGTAGGTGTTACTTGCGTTGTAGCAGTTGTAAGTATTCGCTGCGCTCCGCATCGCTTAATTTGCTGACCCCGCCCAAGCTGACGCGGGCTTGCAGAGCGTGGAATTGTGCGTCGCGGCTGGTCTTGGCAAACTTGCTTAATAGCCCAACAAACTCGCCGTCTATATCAAACGCATCGCCCCAGTTGAGCATCTCAATTTGTGCTTGGGTGACAATTTTTTCGTGCGCAGTACCCGTTAATAATTGCGTGATAGCCGCGCTACTAAGCTGAAAATTATGCTCCTGTAGCAAAGCGAGCAAGGCATGGATGGCAAGCGATTCAGCACTGTCATCATCTGGCTGGTGGGGCAGTTGTTGCGCCAGTTCAGGTTTGGCTAACAAGCATTGCAACATCAGCATGTGACTGGATGTTGCCGCACCCCGTTTAGGCTTTTGCAAGGCGGGGCGCGGGGCGCGCGCCACCGGCGTAATCGCATACAAACTTTCCAATTCGGCTTGGCTTACCCCCGCGAGGCTTGCGACTTCTTTGCGCAGCAACAAGGCGGTGGCGGGTGCGGTAATCGCGGTGAGCAACGGCTTGGCATTTTGCAGTAATTCGTTGCGCCCTTCGGCTTGGCGCAAATCTAATCCTGCACCAATTTCGCGCAACAGATAAGTCGAGAGCGGCATCGCATCGGCAACCTTTTGCTCAAATTCCGCCTGACCTAATTCGCGGATAAAACTATCGGGATCGTGCTCGGTAGGCAAAAACAAAAAGCTGATGCGCTTGCCATCTTGCAAGCTAGGCAAGGCATTTTCGAGGGCGCGCCAAGCGGCTTTTTGTCCCGCTTTGTCACCGTCAAAACTGAAAATAATGTGGTCGGAAAGACGTAATAACTTTTGGATATGAAAAGACGTGGTTGCCGTGCCTAAGGTCGCAACCGCGTAATCGACCCCGTGTTGCGCGAGTGCCACCACATCCATATAGCCTTCGACCACCAGCACTTGCTGGCGATTGCGGATGGATTTTTGCGCTTGAAACAAGCCGTATAACTCGTGACCTTTTTCAAACAACGGCGTTTCGGGCGAATTGAGATATTTCGGTTCGCCTTTATCCAGCACCCGCCCGCCGAAGCCGATACATTGCCCGCGCACATTGATGATGGGAAACATGATGCGGTCGCGAAACCGATCGTAGCGTTTGCCTTCATCATTGCTAATCACCAAGCCCGTTTGCACCAGCGTTTCCGCTTGGTAATCGGGATAGGCACTTGCCAAACTTTGCCAGGCCTCGGGCGAATAACCGATGGCAAATTTCGCTGCGATTTCACCACTCAAACCCCGCCCTTTTAGATAATCAATGGCGCGCGGGGAGGCTTTGAGTTGCTCGCGGTAATAACGCACCGCGACTTGCATCACTTCATATAAATCGGGCGCGATTTTTTCGGGCATTTGCCCCTGCGCGCTGCGTTCATGCGGTACGTCCAAGCCGATGCCGCGCGCCAGCTCTTCGATGGCATCGACAAAGCTCATGCCCGCGTGTTCCATGACAAAACTAATCGCCGTGCCATGCGCGCCGCAACCGAAGCAATGGTAAAACTGCTTAGTTTGACTAACCGTAAAAGAGGGGGATTTTTCGTTGTGGAACGGACAACAGGCAGAGAAATTTGCGCCTGCTTTCTTGAGCGGCACATAGCGTTCAACCACATCAACAATGTCGATGCGATTGAGCAAATCCTGAATAAAACTTTTGGGAATCATCGCCGCCGCGCCTTCCAGATAGAGAGGGAAAACTCAGCGTAGAAATTACTTGGTGAGCTGCGCCTTGATAAGAGCTGACACTTTGCCCATGTCGGCACGACCGGCTAATTGTGGTTTCACAATTGCCATCACTTTGCCCATGTCTTGCGCGCTTGCTGCACCTGATGCCGCGACCGCAGTCGTTACTGCTTGCGCGATTTCAGCATCGGACATTTGCTGCGGCATGTATTCAGCCAACACGCTCATTTCGAATTTTTCAACATCTGCCAGCTCTTGACGACCTGCGGCTTCATATTGAGTAATCGAATCACGACGTTGCTTGTTCATTTTTTCGATGATGGCAATCACATCGGCATCGCTAAGCTCGATGCGTTCATCGACTTCGCGTTGCTTCATGGCAGCCAGTAACAGGCGAATCGCGCCTAAACGTGCCGTTTCTTTGGCGCGCATGGCGGACTTCATATCATCTGAAATTTTAGTTTTGAGTGTCATAAATAAAACGCCAGCGCATTCATTGTATGAATGCGCTGGCGATAGTCCCGTCGTAGCTTAGTACAGCTTAGGAGGAAGAGTCTGACCGATGATGCGTTTGTAATGACGCTTCACGGCAGCAGCCAATTTGCGTTTACGTTCAGCAGTTGGCTTTTCGTAAAATTCGCGCGCGCGCAAATCGGTCAACAGACCAGTTTTTTCTACCGAACGTTTGAAACGACGCATTGCAACTTCAAACGGTTCATTTTCTTTTACGCGTACTGTTGTCATGGACAAGCTACCTTCTACCAAAAAATTGAGGGCGCGATTATAGCGAAGCCGCCCGATTGCCACAACCTTAATTTCAAAAATCCGAAAAATCCCTTATGCCGCAGGCACAGCATCGCTAAAAAACGCCACCGCTTCCGCTTCAATCCGCGTGCGCTTCATCGGTGGCAGGCTTTGCCAGATGCGCTTGCCGTAAGGTTTGGTGATGAGGCGTGGGTCGCAAATCATCAGCACGCCTCGGTCGCGCTCGTCGCGTATCAAGCGTCCCGCACCTTGCTTCAAGGTGATGATGGTGCGCGGTAATTGATATTCCATAAACGCGTTGCGCCCTTGTTTGGAAATTTGCGCGATGCGCGCGGCGAGTACCGGATCGTCGGGTGGTGCGAAGGGGAGTTTGTCGATGATGACCAACGACAGCGCGTCACCTCTCACGTCCACCCCTTCCCAGAAGGATTGACTGCCGAGCAACACTGCGTTGCCCAAGCTGCGAAAGCGTTCCAGTAATTCGTTGCGCGAGCCTTCGCCTTGCAACAGCAGCGGATATTTCCAGCCGCGTTTATCGAATTCGGCTTGCAAAATTTCGTGTGCGCGCTGCATCGCGCGCAAGCTGGTGAACAATAAAAATGCACGCCCTTGGCTGGCTTCTAACATCGGCAACGCGGCTTGTACCACCGCTTCGGTGTACTCAAAACTATTCGGGTCGGGCAGGTTGCTGGGTACATACAACAGGCTTTGTTCGGCATAGTTGAACGGGCTGTCCCAATAGGCGGTGGTTGCCTTGAGCAAGCCCATCTCGGCTTGGTAATGTGAAAAATCTTGCTTCACCGCCAAGGTTGCGGAAGTGAATATCCACGCGCGTTGCGAGCCGCCAATCTGCTTCTCGAATATCTCCGCGATGGACAACGGCGTGGTGTTGAGTTGCAGCGAGTGATGGAACACTTCCAGCCAGCGCACTTGGTCAGGTTCTTCGCCGCTTTGCCATTTGCCGAATTGCAGCACTAACGCTTGCGCGCGCTGCCAGCAATTCTCCAATCCTTCGCTGCGCTCGGCTTGTTTCTCTAGCAAGTCGCAAAGTTGCTTGAGCTGCTCGCCCAAGTGCTTCGCGGCTTTCGGCCACTCGGCGAAATCAGCCAGCGCGGTGAAGGGTAAGCGACCTTCTTTTTTGAACACTAGGCGCAAATCTTTCGCGGCTTTCTCCAGTGAGTCGCACGCCTTGGGCAAGGGTGCAAAATCTTTCGCCGAGGTCATTGCTTCGATGCGCGCATCCACTGTCAAATCGAATAATTGCGAGGTGGAAATATTTTCGCCAAAAAATAAACTGGCAGTCTCAGGCAGTTGATGCGCCTCGTCGAATATCACCGTGTTACACGCAGGCAACAACTCCGCCACGCCTTCATCGCGCAGCATCACATCGGCGAAAAATAGATGATGGTTGACCACCACGATGTCGGCTTTCATCGCCTCGGTGCGCGCCTTCAGCACGAAACATTCTTTGTGGTTGGGACATTCTTGACCGAGACAGCTGTCGCGCGTGGAAGTGACGTGCATCCAAATTGGCGCAGTTTCAGGCACATCCGTAACAAAGCTCTTGTCGCCAGAATCGCTGACCTTGGCGTATTTTTTTATCTTGTCTAAATGCTTGATGTCCTCGCGCGTGGCGAAGCGACCATCGCTCAACGCCCGTTCCAAATGGTAATGACACACATAGTTGGAACGACCTTTGAGCAGCGCGATGGACACCGGAGCTTTCAGCGCGTCGCGCACACGCGGCAAATCTTTTTGAAAAAGTTGGTCTTGTAAGTTCTTCGTTCCTGTCGAAATGATGACCTTGCCGCCGTTGATGAGCGCAGGCACCAGATACGCAAAAGTTTTCCCCGTTCCCGTTCCCGCCTCGGCCACCAATATCGCGTTTTCGCGTATCGCCTTGGCAACCGCCAACGCCATTTCGCGCTGCTGCGCGCGCGGACGGAAGCCATCGACTTCGCTGGAGAGCGGGCTTTGTTCGGAGAAAAAACGTTCGACTTCTATGGACACGATGGGGGTGGGTTGGGTGATGAATGAAGGTGGATTTATACAAGCAGGGTCGCTATAGTGCGGCGCGGATTTTACGCGAGTGCGCCTGATGTTGGCGGAAATTTACAATGACGAGCGCGCGCCTAGTTTGGGCAAGCTGTTTGCGCTCGCGGCAGTGAATGAATCGCTGAGTAGATAAGTGTGCCTACTCTAAACTTTTAATCAGCTCGATAAATTTTAGCGAAAATGGGGAAGGTGCAATATGGGTAAGACACGTTTGGAAGCCTTTAGCGATGGCGTAATCGCAATCATTATCACCATCATGGTGTTGGAGTTGAAAGTGCCGCACGGCGATGATTTAGCGGCGTTGCAGCCGCTGTTGCCCGTGCTGTTGAGTTATGTGTTGAGCTTTATTTATGTTGGCATTTATTGGAACAATCACCATCACCTGCTTCACACCGTGCAGCGCGTCAACGGCGGCATTTTGTGGGCGAACCTGTATCTATTGTTTTGGCTGTCGCTGGTGCCGTTTGTGACGGGATGGATGGGCGAGAATCACTTTGCCGCGCTGCCCGTTGCTTTGTACGGCGTGGTGTTATTTATGGCTGGCATCGGCTATTTGATTTTGCAACACGCGATTATCGCGGCGCATGGTTGCGAAGACGCGCTGCTCAACAAAGCGATAGGCAGCGACAGCAAAGGCAAGTTGTCGCAGTTGCTCTACCTCATCGCCATCCCAACAGCGTTTTGGTATGCGTGGATAGCTGGTGCGATTTATGTGCTGGTCGCCATCATGTGGCTGATTCCTGATCGGCGTATCGAGCGTGTGATTGCGGAATAAAATTAGCAAAGATAGGAAGACGGAATGGCAAAAGCAAAATCAATTTATTCCTGCACCGAGTGCGGCGGGCAAACGCCTAAGTGGCAGGGGCAGTGTCCGCATTGCATGGAGTGGAACACGCTGATTGAGTCGGTCGCGGAAGCCGTTACTGCGGGCGTTAAAAACCGCTACAGCGCGTTGGCGGCATCGGGTGGGGTACAGCTATTGTCGGAAGTCGAGGCGGCGGAAGTGCCGCGCACACCGACCGGCATTGCGGAGTTTGATCGCGTGTTGGGCGGCGGGCTGGTGTCGGGCGCGGTGGTGCTGATCGGCGGTGATCCCGGCATCGGTAAGTCCACGCTGTTGCTGCAAGTGTTGGCGCATCTGTCGCAACAACAAAACACTTTATATGTAAGCGGCGAAGAGTCGGCGCAGCAGATTGCGTTGCGCGCAAAACGCTTGTCGCTGGACGCGCGCAGTTTGCGTTTGCTGCCGGAAATTCAACTAGAAAAAATCCAAGCAACCATCGCTGCGAATAAGCCTGATGTTGTCGTGATTGATTCGATACAAACCGTGTATTCCGACCAGCTGACCTCCGCGCCGGGTTCGGTGGCGCAGGTGCGTGAGTGTGCGGCGCAACTGACGCGCATCGCCAAGAGTCAGAACATCACCATTATTTTGGTTGGTCACGTGACCAAAGAAGGCGCGCTGGCGGGGCCGCGTGTGCTGGAACATATCGTCGATACGGTGTTGTATTTCGAGGGCGACACGCATTCCAGTTTCCGCCTGATACGCGCGTTCAAAAATCGCTTCGGCGCGGTGAACGAGTTGGGGGTGTTCGCCATGACCGAGAAGGGCTTGCGCGAGGTGAGCAATCCCTCCGCGATGTTCCTTTCGCAACATGGACAGCAAGTCGCGGGGTCATGTGTGATGGTGACGCAAGAAGGCACGCGTCCGTTGTTGGTGGAGATACAAGCCTTGCTCGATGAGGCGCATTCGCCCAATGTGAAACGCTTGTCACTAGGGCTGGAACAGAATCGTCTGGCGATGTTGCTGGCAGTGTTGCACCGTCATGCGGGCATCGCCTGCTACGACCAAGACGTGTTTATCAACGCGGTGGGCGGCGTGAAAATCACCGAACCGGGTGCGGACTTGGCAGTGATACTCGCGATGGTATCGAGCTTGCGCAATCGACCTTTGCCTGAAAAATTAGTGGTGTTCGGTGAAGTGGGCCTAGCAGGTGAAGTGCGTCCCGTGCAACGCGGTCAGGAGCGGCTGCGCGAAGCGGCGAAGTTGGGTTTTACCCACGCCATCATTCCCAAAGCTAATGCGCCCAAACACCCGATAGAAGGCATGGAAATTATCGCGGTGGATAGGGTGGAGCAAGCGGTGGAGCGGTTTCGCTAACAAGGCAATTTTGTTAATCCAATGTGTGGGAGCGCAATTCATTGCGCGATCAGTATCAATAATCGTTTGATAAAATCGAGTGCCTACATACCGATGGATACTCACTAGAAACCAATAACCGCGCAGCCATTCAGGTCGCAGCGCAAAGCGTTACCTTCAACGCCCCAATCCCCCAGAACCCAACGTACACAATGCTTGCCATCGACAACATGCTCGTGGCGATTAGGGCGGTGGGTGTGTCCGTGGATAAGCTGCGGGTAGCCATAGTCGCGCAGCATCGTCGCGACTGCCTCCGCATTCACATCCATAATTGCCATGCTTTTGTGCTGCTTTTCTTGGCTGCTGTGGTTGCGAATTTGTTGGATGTAGGCTTTGCGCGCCGCGAGTGGTTGCGCCAAAAACTGGCTTTGAAACGCCGCGCCATGCACCTGTGCGCGAAACTTTTGATACTCAATATCATCGGTACACAACGTGTCGCCGTGACTAAGCAAAGTGGGTGTGCCGTACAAATCTATCAGCGTAGGTTCGGCTAACAGTTGCGCATGACACGCTTGCGTCAGCCCTACACCCATCAGCAAATCGCGGTTGCCATGCAGAATAAAAACTTGTGTTTGAGACGCACTTAACCCGCGCAACAAGGCAATCACTTCGGCATGAAAAACATCGTCGCAGTCATCATCGCCCGCCCAGTATTCAAACAGGTCGCCCAAGATATACAGCCGCTCGGCGTGCGGTGCAATCTCGCCAATGAAACGTCGAAATGCCGCCATGCTGTCAGCATGAGCGGCACTTAGATGCAAATCGGAAATGAATAGGGTATGCGGCATATAAAAACGGCGCATTGCGCGCCGTTTAGTTTACTTCGCGACTTCTGCTTTAGTAATGATGACATCCTCAGTCGGTACATCGCCGTGACCGCCGCGATTGCCGGTTTTAACTTTGCCTATCGCATCAACCACGTCCATGCCTTCGGTTACTTTGCCGAATACGCAATAGCCCCAGCCGTCTTGACCTGGATAATTCAGAAAATCATTTTTGCCTGTGTTGATAAAAAACTGCGTAGTCGCTGAATGAGGGTCGCCCGTACGCGCCATCGCGATGGTGTATTTGTCGTTTTTCAAGCCGTTTGCCGCTTCGTTTTGAATCGGAGTTTTGGTGGCTTTTTGTTTCATGCCTGGCTCAAAGCCGCCGCCTTGAATCATAAAATTCGGAATCACGCGATGAAAAATCGTGTTGCTATACGCGCCGCTGTTAACGTAGTCGAGAAAGTTCGCGACGGTTTGTGGGGCTTTGGCAGCATCGAGTTGAATGGTGATGATGCCGTGATTGGTGTGTAATTTGACCATGGTGGATTTGCCTTTATCGAGTGAGTAAGAAAGAGGGGAAATGCTGCAAAGTAATAGGGTAAAAATGAGTGTGATGAGTTTTTTCATGCCGCGCCCTCAAAGAGTATTTTCCAATGATTGTTTTGCTTAATCCAATACTGCCGCTTGCGCATTTGGTTGGATAAATTGCTGCTGGCATAGTCTTGATTAAAATTGACCACCACCATGTCGGGCTGCTCTGGATAAGTGAACATGCTGACATTTGACACGTTCACTTTTGCCCATTCTTTGCCCGCATTCACCAGCGTTTTTTGCGCTGCCCACGCGCTGTAATTTTGGCTGTCGCTGGCAAAATCAGGCGAGTAATGCGCCAAATAAGCGCGCGTATTTAAGCTGCTCCAATCTTTACGCCATTGCTCCACTGCCGCGCGCAGCTCATCGCGGTCTTCGCTGTCATTGGCAGTCAGCGTTTCCATGTGATTGGTAATAATCACGGGCGTGATGCCAACTTGCAAATAGGGCGCGACTTTTTCTAAATTGTCATTCGACAGCACCACGCAGCCATTGCTGGCGCGCGGCGGACGGCTGTAAGTGTCGCTTGGCGTGCCATGCAGCCAAATGCCTTGACCCGTGCGATTATTTTTTTTATCCCACTCGTTCGGATAACTCAACGGGAACGCGCCGCCGCCATACATATCGGCGAGCTGTTTTTTCGGTAAATCGGCTTGAATAAAATACACGCCGATAGGCGTGCGTTGATCGCCTTCGGCACGTTTTTCCGTGCCTAGCTTGCCGATGGTGATGTAGTAGTCGGCGAGGTAACGCGCTTGCCCATTGACGTTTTCATACACATACAAAGTCGAGCGGCTGGTATCGACCACCAAGGCATATTTTTGCGCGGCATCCAGTTGCCACAAAAAACGCGGCACAATTTTTTGATTGGCTTGCGCTTGCATACGCTGCAAACGCGCGCGCGCTTCGGCGCGTAAATCATCTAATTTTTCGCGCGGGGCATTCGCGCCGCTGCCGATATTGCTGAGCGCGCCAGCGTGCGCCATCAACAAATCGCCGCGTATCAATTGCGCCAAACGAAAATTGGGATTGACGCGCAACACGCTATCCACTTCATTAAGCGCGACATCTAAACGGTTGTTGCGGATGGCTTCGAGACTCTTGCCTAACCCCGCTTCACTGGCGGCTAAATCAGGCGCAGCAAGGGCTGCGTGACAGAGCAGGGCGAGCAATAAAGTGGGGATTAAACGTGAACGCATGGTTATTTAGTGCGTTCTTCTTGAATTAACCAACGTCCATCCGCCTTCACCAACAGCAAAGTTTTATGGCTAGAGGTTTGCAAAGTATTGGCGTGATACGCCTGTCTAAAATGCGCGCTGGCGTGATTGCTATCACTGACCTTAATCGACAGTTCGCTCAAGGAAACTTTAATAGATTTCGGTGCAGCGAGGCGTTCGCGACGTGTTTGCGCCCAGTCGCTACGGCTCGCGCCATCCGCAGGACGAAAATCTTCGGCGTAGGCGGCTAAGTATTTTTTAGCATTTTGTGCTGACCAAGCGGCAGCCCAAGCATGTACCGCTGCTTTGATGTCGTCTTCATCCGACACGGCAGTGCTCACCGCAAGGGGTTTCGCTGCTGCGACAGGTGCCGCTGCAACG
Organism: Sideroxydans sp.; assembly: GCA_029850585.1. GTDB lineage: Bacteria > Pseudomonadota > Gammaproteobacteria > Burkholderiales > Gallionellaceae > Gallionella. Next base: position 3,985 of record JARCRQ010000097.1, on the reverse strand, counting down.
GCTGGTTTTGCCAAGGCGACAGGGGGCGGAGCTACCGCCGCGACAGGTGTGGCAACAGGCTTAGGCGTAATGGTTCCGCTGGCGACGTTCTGGCTGATGTTGGCTTTAGGGCGTGGCGTGCCAGAAAAAATATCTTGAATCATCGCCAGTTTGGTTTGCGTACCGGCATTGCTTTTATCTAGTTGCAGCGCGCGATCGTAGGCTTGGCTTGCCATTTTGGCGTAGATGTCGCCTAGGTTTTCGTGCGCCGTCGCGTAGGAAGGATGGGTGCGTATTGCCATTTCTAACGATTGTTTCGCCTTGTCGTATTGACCTTGCCCTGCGTACAGCACGGCTAAGTTGTTATACGGTTCGGGCAGCTCTGGATAGTCGCTAGTGAGTGATGAGAAAATTTTAATCGCATCGTTAGGCTTGCCTTGCTCAGTCAAAATCAAGCCCTTCAAAAAGCGACCTTGCGCATCTTTTGGTTTCGCAGCGAGATGGTTATCGACCTTGCTGAGTGCGGCGGCTGCCTGCCCTTGCTTGAATAACTGATTGGCATCCGACAAATCGTCGGCAATGGCAACGCCACAGACAAGGCCGCCGATTAACAGCGCGTAAATTGATTTGAACATGGTGAGTTCCTAATAATATGAAGAGGCAACGAGCTCGAGGTGTGCCGTAAAAAAGCGCGCGGATTCTACCAAAAAATCGCCGCTTATTTGCAGTTTATGACGAGTGGCTTATCGGCAGGGGCATTTTGCCGTAGGCTTTTCGGGTAGAATCCGCCGCAAATTTTTTGCCTCACCCTAACGAGAATCCAGCATGAGCAGCGCGCCAACTAGCACCTCCCCCGCCTCCAATTTTATTCGCACCATCATCGACAACGACTTAGCGTCGGGCAAACACCGCGCGATTCAGACGCGTTTCCCGCCTGAGCCGAACGGCTATTTGCATGTCGGTCACGCGAAATCTATCTGCCTGAATTTTGGTTTGGCAGCCGACTATCACGGGCTGTGTAATCTGCGTTTTGATGATACCAATCCAGAAAAAGAAAGCCAAGAATACGCGCTGGCGATACAAGAAGACGTGCGTTGGTTGGGCTTCGAATGGAGTGGCGAGGTGCGTTGGGCATCGGATTATTTCGACGCTTTATATGCTTTTGCAGTTGAGCTGATTCAAAAAGGTTTGGCATATGTGGACGATTTAAGTCCTGAAAAAATGCGCGAATATCGCGGCACGCTGACCCAAGCGGGTAAAAATAGTCCCAGTCGTGAGCGCACCGTGGCGGCAAATTTAGATTTGTTTGCGCGCATGAAAGGTGGCGAATTTGCGGATGGTGCGATGGTGTTGCGCGCCAAAATCGACATGTCTTCCAGCAATATGAATCTGCGCGACCCAGCCATTTATCGCATTCGCCGCGCGCACCACATCCGCACTGGCGACAAGTGGTGCATTTACCCGATGTACGACTACACGCATTGCATTTCCGACGCGCTTGAAGGCATTACGCACTCGATTTGTACGCTTGAATTTGAAGACCATCGCCCTTTGTACGACTGGGTTTTGGACAACATCACCATTCCGTGTCATCCGCGCCAATACGAGTTTTCGCGCCTCGAATTGCACTACACCATCACCAGCAAACGTAAACTGTTGCAACTGGTTAACGAGCAAAAAGTGACTGGCTGGGATGATCCGCGTATGCCGACTATTTCTGGGATGCGTCGTCGTGGTTACACCGCCGCAGGGATACGCGAATTTGCTAAACGCGTGGGCGTGGCTAAGAGCGAAAACAGCGTTGATATGGCGATTATGGAAGGCGCAATCCGCGAAGATTTAGAGCTGCGCGCACCGCGTGTGATGGCGATTATCAATCCGCTCAAAGTTACGATTACTAACTTTGACGGCGCGTTGACGCGTGAAGCGGACTTTCACCCTAATTTGCCCGAACTGGGCAAACGTGAAGTGGCGTTTGCCAGCGAACTTTTTATCGAAGCCGACGACTTCGCCGAAGTGCCGCCCGCAGGTTGGAAGCGTCTGACCTTGGGCGGCGAAATTCGCTTGCGCCATAGTTATGTGATGCGCTGCGACGAAGCCGTGAAAGACGCGGACGGCAAAATTATCGAACTCAAATGCAGTATCGACCACGCCACACTGGGCAAAAATCCAGAAGGGCGCAAAGTCAAAGGCGTGATTCACTTTTTGTCGTGCGCACACGCGCTGCCTGCCGAAATACGTTTATACGACCGCCTGTTCACGGTGGCGCAACCTGACGCGGACAAAGACGGCGATTTTTGCAAATACCTGAACGCTGATTCCTTGCAAGTCGTGCAAGGCTGGGTCGAAGCCGCCGTCAAAGATGCCGCGCCTGAAACGCATTATCAATTTGAACGCTTAGGCTATTTCGTCACCGACCGCCGCGACCATCAGGCGGGCGGCAAACTGGTGTTTAACCGCACGGTGACGCTGAAAGATTCTTGGACTAAAGAACAAGCCTAACGACAAAAACTTTATCCGTAGATTGCACGCATTTACACAGATTGAAGCGGCGTAAATGTGTGCGTTATCCGCGAACACAACGGGTTTTCAAATGCTAAAAATCTACAACACACTCGCCCGCGACAGGCAGGAATTCAAATCTATCACGCCGAACAGTGTGCGCATGTATGTGTGCGGTATGACGGTGTACGACTATTGTCATCTCGGCCACGCGCGGGTGATGGTGGCGTTCGATATGGTGCAGCGTTGGTTTAAGGCGAGCGGTTATGACGTGACGTATGTGCGCAATATCACTGACATCGACGACAAAATTATCAAGCGCGCGGCGGAAAATAAGGAGTCGATTCACGCGCTGACGCAGCGTTTTATCGACGCGATGCACGAAGATGCCGACGCGTTGGGCGTGCAACGTCCTGACCATGAGCCGCGCGCGACGCAATATGTGCCGCAAATGTTGGCGATGATTGCGCAACTAGAAGCGAACGGGCTGGCGTATCAAGCTGCCGATGGCGATGTGAATTACGCTGTGCGTAAGTTCGACGGTTACGGCAAATTATCGGGAAAGTCATTGGAAGATTTGCGCGCGGGTGAACGCGTGGAAGTCACCACCGACAAGCACGATCCGCTCGATTTTGTATTGTGGAAACACGCCAAAGAACACGAAGCCGCCGAGGTGCAATGGGATTCCAAGTGGGGCAAAGGTCGCCCCGGTTGGCATATCGAATGTTCCGCGATGGCGACTGATATTTTGGGCGAGCAGTTTGATATTCATGGCGGCGGCGCAGATTTGCAGTTTCCGCATCACGAAAATGAAATCGCGCAAAGTGAAGGCGCGCATTCGTGCCAGTACGTTAATTACTGGATGCACAACGGTTTTATCAATGTTGATAAAGAAAAAATGTCCAAGAGCTTGGGCAACTTTTTTACCATCCGTGATGTGCTGAAAAAATATGATGCGGAAGTGGTGAGATTTTTTATTTTGCGAGCCCATTACCGCAGCCCGCTGAATTATTCCGACGCGCATCTCGACGATGCCAAAGGCGCGCTGACGCGGCTTTATACGGCATTGAAAAGCTTAACCCCTCCCGTCCTCCCCTTGTCAGGGGAGGTGACTGAAACAAGTGAACGAGCAAGCCCCTCCCCTGATAAGGGGAGGTTGGGAGGGGTTGCCGTAGATTGGAGCACGCCGCACGCCGCGCGTTTCCAAGCGGCGATGGATGACGATTTCAATACGCCTGAAGCACTGGCAGTATTGTTTGAATTAGCCAATGAAGTGAATCGCACGCAATCCGTTGAGCTGGCGAACGAACTTAAAAAATTGGCTGGCGTACTAGGTTTGTTGCAGCGTGAGGCGCAGCAATTTTTGCACGGCAGCGTCAGTGAAAATGGCTTAGACGATGCCGCCATCAATGCGCAAATTGAAGCGCGCATCGCTGCCAAGCAAGCCAAAAATTTCAGCGCAGCGGATGCGATACGCAAAGAGTTATTAGCGGCGGGTATCGTG
>JARCRQ010000096.1 GCA_029850585.1 Sideroxydans sp. | reverse complement strand
CCCCAACCCTCTCCCCACAAGCGGGGCGAGGGAGCCGTGTAGCAGAGGGCGAGGGTTTGCTCCCTTCCCCCGCAGGCGGGGGAAGGGCTGGGGATGAGGGAGTCATGCTCAACGGCGTATCCGTCGCTACCATTCATGCCGATTTAACTTCAGGCGACGGGCTCAATCTCACCCTAGCAAAACCGCTGCAAGCCAATGCGGGCGTGGCTTTTATTGGTACGCAAAAAAATGGTGCGTTTGATATTTCGGGCGAACTGGCGCGGCACTGGCTCACGCAACCGAATCCCAATGGACGACCCAATAGCAACGTGATTCGTCCGTGGTCGAATGGCATGGACATCACGCGCCGTCCTTCCGATACCTGGATTATTGATTTTGGTGTGGCGATGAGCGAGCAAGATGCCGCGATGTTTGAGTTGCCTTTTCAATATGCCGAGAAACATATCAAACCCGTTAGAACGGGAAAACGTCATACGCGAGCAAGTGAATTATGGTGGATACATGAATGCGCGCGCCCTGGATTACGCAACGCGCTTAATTCCCAATCCAAATTTATTGGAACTCCACGTGTTGCGAAACATCGTTTATTTACTTGGCTAAATACATCGCTACTTCCAGATTGTCAGGTGGTTGCAATTGCCCGCTCTGATGACACTACATTCGGAATTTTGCATTCACGTTTTCACGAACTGTGGTCGTTGCGTATGGGTACAAGTTTAGAAGACCGTCCGCGCTACACACCAAGCACTACCTTCGAGACTTTTCCGTTTCCCGTAGGTGCGAATTTATTGGCACAGGAAACCAGTCGAATAAATTCGACCCTACAAAATCCACAAAATGACGCCATCGCCGCCGCTGCAAAAGCCTTAAATCAACTGCGTGAAAACTGGCTCAACCCCGCCGAGTGGGTGGACTGGCTGCGCACGCCAGAAGAACAACAAGCGGGTTATCCGCTGCGTCCCGTTGCCAAACCCGCACACGAAGCCGAGTTGAAAAAACGCACTTTAACGAACCTCTACAACGCCCGTCCCGCATGGCTTAGCAACGCCCACCAAGTTTTAGATGCCGCCGTCGCAGCAGCGTATGGCTGGGAGGATTACACGCCCGCCATGCCCGATGAAGAAATTTTGCGCCGCTTGCTGGCGTTGAATTTAGAGCGGGCGGTTTGATATTTTGTAATCGTTCGATTACAATCAAAATATGTACACGATTAAATCTTTACCTGAATTTAGCAAGTGGCTGAAAGGCATACGCGATGGCTTGACGCAACGTCGGTTGGTCACGCGCTTGCGTAAAGCCAGCCTAGGAAATTTAGGAGACGTGAAGCCAGTCGGCGAAGGGGTGTTTGAAATGCGTGAACACTTTGGAGCAGGCTGGCGTATGTATTTTATTCAGCAAGGTGATGTGTTGATTGTGATGTTGGGCGGCGGCGATAAATCTACCCAATCTGCCGATATTGCTAAGGCGGTGAAATTAGCCGCGACGATTAAGGAGTAAGCCATGAGTAAAAAAATTAGCGTTGCCGATTTACCTGAATTTGATGTGACGGAATATCTGGGTAGTGAAACCGCGATTGCGGAATACCTTACTGTGGTATTGGAAGAAAACGATTCTGCTTTGTTAGCGGCTGCCTTGGGCGACATCGCGCGTGCGCGTGGCATGACCGATATTGCCAAGCAATCTGGCTTGACGCGCGAGGCGTTGTATAAGGCGTTGCGCGCCGATGCGCAGCCACGTTTTGAAACCATCAGTCGCGTGTGTGCCGCTCTGGGCGTGCGTTTGGTGGCGCAACCGATACATTCCTAAATTTCCCCAGCGCGAATTAAATGACGGCTACCAGTAAGCAACGCATCCAAGATGAGCCCGCCTTTGTGCTGCACACTTATGCGTATCGCGAGACCAGTTTGATTGCCGATGTGTTTAGTCGCACGCATGGGCGCGTGGCGTTGATGGCGCGTGGTGCGCGGCGACCTAAATCTGCGGTGCGCGGGGTGTTGATGAGTTTTCAGCCCGTGCTATTGAGCTGGTTTGGCAAGGGCGAATTACGCACACTACATAGCGCGGAGTGGCAGGGCGGTCAGCCCTATTTGCAAGGCACGGCGTTGATGTGCGGGCTGTATTTGAATGAGTTGCTGCTGAATTTATTAGCCCGCGACGATCACCACGAGCAACTGTTTGATTACTATCGCGCCACCTTGTATCGCTTGGCGCACGAGACCGATCACGCCGCGACCTTGCGCTGTTTTGAAAAACATTTATTGCAAGAATTAGGCTATGCCTTAAATTTGCAACATGCGGCGGATAGTCATCTGCCATTACAAGCCGAACAGTATTATCGTTATGTGTTGGAGCATGGCGCGCTGGTCGATGATGGGGCAAGCAAAACAGGTTTACCTGTGCTGGGCAAAACCTTGCTGGATATGGCTGTGGACGACTATCGCGACCCTGTTACGGCGCAGCAAAGTAAGCAGTTAATGCGCGTGTTGCTCAATCATTATTTGGGCGGGAAAAGTTTACACACGCGCGATTTGATTAAAGATTTACAAAAACTTTAGGCTTAAAAGGACGTTAAAAAATGCTAAAACTCGGACTCAACATCGATCACGTTGCCACCTTGCGCCAAGCGCGCGGTGCGCCGTATCCCAACGTCATCCGCGCGGCATTGTTGGCGGAGGCGGCGGGGGTGGATGCGATTACGTTGCACTTACGCGAAGACCGTCGCCATATTCAAGATGCGGATGTCGCCGCCTTGCGCGCGATGTTGCAAGTGCGTATGAATCTGGAAAGCGCGGTCACCGAAGAGATGATTGCCATCGCGCTGAAAACTCGTCCGCATGATTTATGCCTCGTGCCTGAACGCCGCGAAGAGCTCACCACCGAAGGCGGTTTGGATGTGCTGCGTTATTTCGACACGATTAAATCAGCATGTGAACGCTGTGCCGATGTCGGTATTCGCGTGTCGTTATTTATTGATCCAGACATCAAGCAAATTGACGCTGCCAAGCGCGCGGGTGCGCCTGTGATTGAGCTGCATACGGGACGTTATGCCGAAACCGATAGCGTGCCAGAACATCTGCATGAATTGCAAAGATTGCGTAGTGCGACCGCCCATGCCCACGCACAAGGCTTGCAAATCAACGCAGGACACGGGCTGCATTATCACAATGTGCAAGACATCGTGGCGATTCCGCATCTCACCGAATTAAATATCGGTCACGCCATCATCGCCGAATCGCTGTTTATCGGACTCGATGCGGCGGTTAAAAAAATGCGCGGCTTGTTGAATCCGCCCCATGCGTTGACACACCCATCAGCATGATTTTCGGTATCGGCACCGACATTGTTGAATACGCGCGCATCGAGACACTTTATGCGCGGCATGGTGTGCGCTTTGCGCGGCGGGTGTTGAGTGATGCCGAGTTAATCGAGCTAAAAAATCACGCTCATCCCGCCCGTTTTTTAGCCAAACGCTTTGCCGCCAAAGAAGCCTTGGCCAAAGCCATCGGCAGCGGCTTGCGTCATCCCGTCACCATGCCGCGCATCACCGTCAGCCACGACGCGTTAGGCAAACCCGTGCTGCAATTTGATGCAACGCTGCGTCAGTATTTGTCGCTGGCAGGGGTGCGTGGACATCATTTGTCCATCAGTGACGAGCGCAGCAATATCATCGCGTTTGTCGTGCTTGAGCAGTAGCCTATACCCACGCCAATTTACTTATGATTGCCTACCTTATCCGCCGCATTCTGTATGCCATCCCGATATTGATAGGGGTGAATCTGCTCACCTTCGCGCTATTTTTTGTGGTGAATACGCCTGACGATATGGCGCGGATGCAGTTGGGCGTGAAGCGCGTCACGGCAGATGCAATCGATAAATGGAAGCAGCAGCGCGGCTATGACCAGCCGCTGATGTTTAACGCGAGTGCTGCTGGCACAGACACAATTACCCATACTATTTTTTGGCAAAAATCCGCCAGTATGTTTGTGCTAGAGTTTGGCTACTCGGACGACGGGCGCAGCATCGGCAATGAAATTGTTCAGCGCATGACATCGAGCTTAGCCATTGCCTTGCCGACCTTCTTGATTGGGCTGTTTGCTTATGTCAGCTTCGCCTTACTGATGACCTTGTTTCGCGGCACAACATTGGACATGGCAGGCGTGGCGTTGTGTGTTTTTTTGATGTCGGTATCGGGACTGTTCTACATTATCGGCGGGCAATTTTTAGTCAGCAAACTGTGGCATCTCGTGCCGATTTCGGGTTACGCCAACGGCTGGGAAAGTTGCAAATTTATCGTGTTGCCGATTGTCATTGGCGTGGTCAGCGGGATTGGTTCGAGCAGCCGCTGGTATCGCACCATTTTCTTAGAAGAAATGAGCAAAGATTATGTGCGCACCGCACGCGCCAAAGGCTTGTCCGAGCTGCGCGTGTTGTTCACCCATGTGTTGAAAAACGCCATGATTCCGATTCTGACGGGCGTGGTGGTGGTGATTCCCTTGTTGTTTATGGGCAGCTTGTTGACCGAGTCATTTTTTGGCATTCCTGGTTTAGGCAGTTACACCATAGATGCCATCAACGCACAGGATTTTTCGGTGGTACGCGCCATGGTGTTTTTAGGCTCGCTGCTGTACATCGTCGGACTGATTTTGACCGATATTTCTTATACCTTGGTTGACCCACGGGTGCGCCTGTCATGAGTTTTATGCCCGTCATGTTATGGAGCGACGCGCTGGTGTTTTTAATCATCGCGGTGCTGCTGGCGAGTGCTTTCGTGATACGTCGTCGCGCGCATTTGTTGTTGCCTTGGCGGCGCGTCGCAAACAGTCGCATGGCGATGGTGTCGCTATTGATATTGAGCTTGTTTGTTTTGGTTGGCTGGTTAGACACGTTGCATTTTCGAGCTGCGCTACCCGCACAAAATTCGCTGGGAAAAGTTTATTCGACTGAAGTGTTGAGTGTGTTTGATGTGTTGGTTACGCCGCTACGCACGCATACCGAAAAAACTTATTCCGCACCGTTCGCGCTGACTTTATTTGCCAAAGAAAGCTTTACCGATGCAGAAGGGCAAGTGCGCCGCGACTATCCGCGTTTGCAATTTGGCGGCGCGCATTTAAGCGATGAAGCGCAGCGCGGGCGCGATGTGCTGCAACGTGCGAGTTTGGGCGGCTTGGCAGGATTGTTGATAGGGATTTTGGCGTGTGTAGCGTGGGCATATTTGCCTAGGCGCAGTGGGCAAAGTCTAGCGCAGCGTTGCCCAATCTACGCACTGGTGAGTGTGCTGCTGACGACTACCTTGCTTGGCGCAGTATGCAATTTGGCAACGGTATATCACGTTTTGGGTACCGACAAGGTCGGCATCGACGTGTTGTATTTATCGCTTAAAAGCATCCGCACGGGGCTGATTATCGGCACGGTAACCACGCTGGTGACGCTGCCCTTGGCATTGTTTTTAGGCGTGGCAGCGGGCTATTTTCGCGGCTGGGTGGACGACGTTATTCAATACGTTTACACGGTGTTGAGTTCGATACCGAGTGTGCTGCTGATTGCGGCGGCGGTGCTGATGATGCAAGTGACCATCGATACGCATCCGCACTGGTTCGCTACGTCTGCATCGCGCGCGGATTTACGCTTGGTATTTTTGTGTTTGATTTTGGGCATGACCAGTTGGACAGGTTTGTGCCGCTTGCTGCGCGGCGAGACTTTGAAGCTGCGCGAGATGGAATATATCCAAGCCGCGCAAGCGTTTGGCGTGTCGGACTTGCGCATTTTGTCGCGCCACATTATTCCCAATGTGATGCACATTATTTTGATAGCGGTGGTGATGGATTTTTCCGGCTTGGTGTTGGCGGAGGCGGTGTTGTCGTATGTCGGCGTAGGCGTTGATCCGTCGATGATTTCGTTTGGCACCATGATTAACGGCGCACGCCAAGAGATGGGGCGCGAGCCTATGGTGTGGTGGTCTTTGGCGGCGGCATTCTGGTTTATGTTGGTCTTGGTGTTGGCGGCAAATTTGTTCGCCGATGCGGTGCGCGATGCCTTTGACCCACGCATGAATCGCACTTAATCGCGATTTGTTGTTCGCGCCAACTCTATGAGATAATTAAAAAATTCGCAGCTGCGCGCGCTATTTTTGAAGGTAACACTCGCTATGAATAAACATTTGACTACTTATTCCGCCGTCTTTTTGGTGGTTGCCAGCATGTTAGGCACCGGCATCTTGACTACCACGGGGATTATTTTGGCCTTGGTAAAAACGCCTGCGGCAGCGATGGGCGTGTGGATACTGGGCGGTTTGCTGGCTCTGATAGGTGCGTGGTGTTATGGCGAATTGGCGCGGCGCGTGCCACGCAATGGCGGCGAGGCGACGATTTTGCGTGAGCTGATGTCGCCGACCTTGGGCGAGATTGCAGGGCTGACTTCTTTTGTGGTGGGCTTTGCCGCCTGTAATACCGCATCGTCGATGGCGTTCGTAGATTATTTGGGCGAGGCTCTGCCTAATTTGCAGGTGCAGCCCGCGTTGTTGTCTTGCATTGTGCTGTTGGTGGTGACCAGTTTGCATGGATTTTTAGGCGCAGTTGGCTTGCGAATTCAAACTTTATTGGCGACCGCTAAATTTGCTTCCTTGTTTGGATTGGCGTTGTGGGGCGTGTATTTGATGAGCGCGCCTAGTTCCGCAACCGCAGTGCCAGCCAGTGCTGCAAGCGAAGCTGCGGCGGGCTTTGGCGGCGCGTGGGGACAGGCGATGATGTTGGTGATGTTCGCTTACAGCGGTTGGAACGCGGCGATTTATGTGGCGGGCGAAATTCGCGACCCCGTTAAAAACGTCAGAAAAATTTTGCTGATTGGCACGGCGATTGTGGCGGTGTTGTTTATTTTGTTGAACGCCGTGCTGTTGACACAACTGCCTGTTGCGGCTTTGGAAGGCGTGCGTCCCGTCATGGCAGCCTTGGTTAAGCATATGTTTGGTAGCGATGTGGCAGCGATATTTTCGGGCTTTGTGGCGTTCGCCTTGCTGTCGTCCATCGGCGTATCAGCTTTTTTAGGGCCGCGCGTACTGGCTGCGATGTTGAGCTGGTTAGGTAAAGATGCCAGTCATAAAAATGATGCGCGCGTGCATGTGTCGCCGAGCTTAATTTGGTTGCAAGCAGGCTTGTCAATTGTGATGGTGCTGACGGGTACGTTTGTGCAGATTTTGACGGTGATGGGATTTTTGCTGGGACTGTTCCCAATTATCAGTATCTTGTGTTTGTATCGCGGCGTGGATGAACACCAAAGCGCGTCCAAAACCTGGGTGCGCTATGTTTTAGCGCCCGTGTTCATTCTTGTTTCCAGCGCGATTCTGTTACTGGGCGCATGGCAAAGTCCGCGCGAAGTGAGTTTTGCTTTGGCGATTGTTGCGGGCGGCTATGTCTTTCGAGTGACCAGCCGACGTTTTTTTAATGCTTAAATTGATTGTTTTAACTTCCTGTTAATTGACCGCCACGACCTGCCATGAAAATTTTTTACGCTCTGCAATTTTTAGTTTTAACACTGTGTGCTACCCCCGCCGTTGCGGCTGAGTCTGATGCGCAACAAGCCGCTTTGTATTACGCAGGCTTGGATGCGCCCTCCGCCGAACGCAAAGTGTTCCAGACGCAAGTCAAACGTGCTTGGAAAAACTACGACGGACAAATCGGCAAAATCATGTCGGGCTGGGCGCAAACGGAAGTGGCTTATGCGGGCGGCGGCGAGGTTTTTTATCCCTTTTCAGGCCCCGATTTTTTGACCATAGATCGCATCTATCCGAATGCCGATCGTTATGTGTTGGTGGCGTTACAAAAAGCGCTCAAGCCCAGTTACGCCGACAGTATGGATAAACCTGCGCGTGCCGATTTTGAACAACGCTTGGGTGCAGCGTGGAATCAATTTGGTCGCTTGGGCTATTTCCGTACCGAAGATTTAGATGAAGACCAACACAATCAACATAATCGCATTGGTGCGACTACTATTTTGATGGCGTTTGCCGCCTTGCAAGGCTATGAAGTGTTGGCGGTCAATCCGATTGCGTTCAATGCCAGCAGCCGAGCTTGGGAGCTGAATTTGGCGAGTGATGCCAAGTGGAGTTCGGTGCGTTTATCGTTGCAGAAAAATGCGCGCCAAGTCACGTTGGATTATGTGAGTTTGGACTTGTCGAATGGTGGCTTACACGCCCAGCCTGAACAAGCCGCATGGTTGCAAACCATGACGGCGCATCCGACCTTGCTCAAGGCGGCTTCGCATTTGCTGCAAGAACCATACTTCAGCAATTTGCGCGACCTGATTGTTAAAGCCGCACCTGTGGTGGTGCAAGATGAAACGGGTTTGAAGTACACCGATTTGGCGAAAATTGGCAAAGTGACTTTGTATGGCAATTTTGTGAAGCCCTTAGCGATGTTTAAGAAAACCACGCAACCCGCACTGGCAGAGGCTTACGCAGCCGCTAAAGATAAGAAAAAATTACCCTTTGCGTTTAGTTATCTAAAAAATTCTGAATTACGTTCGGTGCAGATTGTGCGTCGTGCCGCCGCTGTAGAAAAAGCAGTCGCTAGCACGAGCAAAGCAGGGCTTACGGCACGCCCGTAAAGCTGCGCTGCACAAACGCCGCGACCAAGCTGTTAAAGCGTTGCGGCTCATCCACAAACATCGCGTGTCCGCTGTCGCTAAAAATTTCTACTTGCGCCCGTGTTGTGTTGTTTTTCAATAAATCTTCGCCTTGCTCACGCAGATGCGGACGGATGGCGTACAGCACGGGGATGGTTTGCTTAAACACAATGCCGCGCCAATAGCTGCGCGGATAGGGCTGACTAATCAACTGGATTGAGGCTTGCACGGGCACTTGCAATACCGAACTCACCGCCGCTTGCGTGATGTCGTCAGGCGCATGTGCTTTGAAAATGTTCTCGGTGAAGGTGGTCAAGAATTGTTGGCGGCGTTCTAGGCTCGCCAAGTCAGCAAAAAAAGTGCTGCTACGCGCCGCTGGCGGCTTGCCCGCGCCGATAGAGTTGTCAATTAAAATCAAGCCGCGTAAGCCTGCTTGCGGCGTACGTTCAATAAAATCCAGCGATTCCAATACGCCTAGCGACCATCCTGCCAACACATAGTCATGCACTTGTGCCGCGTGCAAAAAATCTGCCATGTCGTTCATCCTGACTGCGACTGTGTGTGAGCCGTAATAAATTTCCGATTGACCTTGCGAGCGCGGATCAAATGCCAGTACGCGAAATTGACTGCTAAGGGCTTCCAGTTGCAAGCGAAACACGCTCGCGGGCATCAGCCAGCCAGGAATAAAAACCAGCGTGTGCGCGCCTTGCCCCGCCTCTAAATAATGCAGACGCAGACCATCGCGGTTATAAAAATGATGCTCGCTAATGGGGGCAGAGAGACTGTTAGCACTGCTGCATAGCAAAGCCAGCGTGAATAAAATTTTGCGCATCGAGACGGCTTTCATAAAAGGCTGGGGTTAAGCTAATTTTTAGGCGGCGCAGCATACCTCATCTCGCCCAGCTTAGTTCAGCGCGCACTAAGCACTAACCAGTAAGCCTAGCCTGTAGTATCATCGCGGCTCTTTTTTGCCGCCAATTATTTCGTCCTCAGTGGAAACAATATGAAAATTACTTTTTTAGATTTTGAAACGTCTATCGCCGATTTAGAAGAAAAAATTGAGCAGTTACGCGGCATGAATAATGACCCCAACATGGACATCAGCGACGAAATCGCGCAGTTGGAAACTAAAAGCGGCGCGTTGACTAAAGAGGTGTACAGCAAGCTCACGCCTTGGCAAATTTC
>JARCRQ010000095.1 GCA_029850585.1 Sideroxydans sp. | reverse complement strand
AATGCGGACTCTAGAAATACATCGGTGCTGCTGGTTTGCACGCCGCTATCCTTGCCGCCTATGATGCCGGCGATTGCCAGTACGCGCGCGTCATCGGCAATGACCAACACTTCCGCGTCGAGTTGTGCGACTTGCTCGTTGAGCAAAGTCAGCGATTCGCCTTTTTGTGCACGGCGCACGGTGATGCCGCCAGACAGTTCTTTTGCGTCGAAGGCGTGCATGGGTTGCCCCATTTCCAGCATTACATAATTGGTAATATCGACCACCGCATTGATGGGTCGCAGCCCGCTACGCTCCAAGCGACGCTGCATCCAAACGGGTGTCGCAACGGCTGCATTCACGCCGCGAATTAAGCGACCGTAATAGGCGGGACAGGCTTGCGTGTCCTCTACTTTGACGCTGAGCTTTTCGTTTGATGCAACGCTGGCAACCTTGATGTCCAAAGGCTGGCAAGGTGTACCCGTCAGCGCGGAAACTTCGCGCGCGATGCCGAATAAACTGGAGCAATCGCTGCGGTTCGGTGTGAGTTTGAGCGTGAATAACTGATCGTCTAAATCCAAATATGCGCGGATAGTCATGCCGACAGTCGCATCGTCTGGAAGCAACCAAAGTCCGTCGCTGGTTTCCGCCAAACCGAGCTCTTTTGCCGAGCACAACATGCCGAAAGATTCGATGCTGCGCACCTTGGCTTGCTTGATATTGAAGTCGCCCGGCAACACCGCACCGATACGTGCACACGGTACTTTTACACCCACCGCGACATTGCTTGCACCGCATACGATGGTGATGGGCTGCGCTTCGCCGACATTTACTTGGCACACGTTGAGGCGGTCGGCGTTGGGGTGTTTGACCACTTCCAAAACTTCTGCCACGACCACATTGTTAAAGGCAGGCGCGACCGCGTCCATGCCCTCAACTTCCAAGCCTGCCATGGTGAGCAGATGTGAAAGTTCCGCGCTAGTCAGCGCAGGATTGACGAAAGTTCTTAACCAATTTTCAGAGAGTTTCATAGTGGTGCTTCTTAGTTAAACTGTTTCAAAAAGCGTAAATCGCTTTCAAAGAAAAGACGTAAATCGTTCACGCCGTAACGCAACATCGCCAAGCGTTCCACGCCCAAACCGAAGGCGAAGCCCAGATATTTTTCGCTGTCGATGTTGACGTTCTTTAGCACGTTCGGATGCACCATGCCGCAGCCGCCGATTTCCAACCAGCCGCCCTTCCAACTCATATCCATTTCAGCCGAGGGTTCAGTGAAGGGGAAGAAGGAAGGGCGGAAGCGCACTTGCAAATCGTCCTGTTCAAAAAAGCGTTGCAGAAAATCTTGCACCACGCCTTTGAGATTGGCGAAGCTGACATTTTCATCGACCCACAGCCCTTCGACTTGATGGAACATCGGTGAATGCGTGGCATCGGAATCGACGCGATACACGCGACCCGGCGAGATGATTTTCAGCGGCGGTTGATGCGCTTCCATGTAACGAATTTGTACTGGTGAAGTGTGGGTGCGCAACACATGTTCAGGGTCGAGATAAAAGGTGTCGTGCATGGCACGCGCTGGATGATTGTCGGGGATATTTAGCGCGGTGAAGTTATAGAAATCGTGTTCGATTTCGGGTCCTGAAGTCACTGCAAAACCCAGCGAGTGAAATAGCTGTTCGATGCGCTGCAAAGTCAGCGTAATCGGGTGCAATCCGCCCGTGTTCGCACCGCGTCCGGGCAGGGTGACATCAAGCGATTCAGCAGCCAATTTTTGTGCCAGCTTGGCGTGTTGCAACGCATCGCGGCGGGCTTGAAGTGCTGCTTCGATTTGCTGTTTGACCACATTGATTTTCGCACCCGCAGCGGGGCGTTCTTCATTGGACAATTTGCCCAAACCTTTGAGCAAGCCAGTGAGACTGCCTTCTTTGCCCAGATATTTTGCTTTGACTTGCTCTAGTTCAGCTTCGTCGTTGATGACCGCGAACTGTTGTAGTGCGTCATCTAAAATTTGTTGGAGTTGTTCCATTTTTAATTCAGTCCCCTTGAGGGAGAAATACACAAACAAAAAAGGAGGCGTGAGCCTCCTTTCGATTGCCGCAGTCTAAACATCAAACCACGAAATTTTGCTTACTTGCCGAGGCTGGCACGAGCTTGCTCAACGAAATGAGCAAATGCTGCCTTGTCGAAAATCGCGATGTCAGAGAGAACTTTACGATCTACTTGAATATCCGCTTTTTTCAGGCCGTTCATAAACACGCTGTATGGCAGACCGAATTCACGAGCTGCCGCGTTGATACGGGCAATCCACAAAGTACGGAATTGGCGTTTTTTCTGACGACGATCACGGTAAGCGTATTGACCGGCTTTCATCACCGCCTGTTTGGCGATACGGTACACGTTCTTGCGGCGACCACGGTAACCCTTGGCTTTGGCTAATAGTTTTTTGTGCGTTGCACGGGCGACGACCCCACGTTTTACTCTTGGCATGTGCTACTCCTTATGCGTAAGGCATCATGGCGCGAACCGATGCTTTGTTGGTTGCGTGAACTTCAGAAGTACCGCGCAATTGACGCTTGCACTTGGTAGTTTTCTTGGTCAGGATGTGGCGTTTGAACGCACTTGCGCGCTTGATACTGCCGCCAGCACGAACGACGAAGCGTTTTTTTGCTCCGCTTTTGGTTTTCATCTTAGGCATAACAACTCCTTAAGTTATGGTGCGAGGTGTGTTCCGACATGGAACAACTTGATAACCCATGCACCACTTTTTGTTGGGGATTATTTGCTACATCGTTTCGACCATCCCCTTATGTCGAAACAACTTTATTTGAACGTGCGTCAGGTGCTAGATGCCGATTATTTCTTTTTAACCTTAGGCGCGAGCATCATCACCATTTGGCGACCTTCCATTTTTGGAAACTGCTCCACCACGGCATGCTCTTCTAGGTCAGCGCGCACCCGTTGAATCAATGCCATACCGATTTCTTGGTGAGCCATTTCACGACCACGGAAACGCAGGGTGATTTTGGTTTTGTCGCCATCTTCCAAAAACTTAATCAAATTACGCAACTTAATGTTGTAGTCGCCATCATCCGTGCCAGGACGGAATTTGATTTCTTTGATTTGAACTTGTTTTTGTTTGAGCTTGGCTTCGTGCAGCTTTTTCGCTTCAGCATATTTGAATTTGCCGATGTCCATAATGCGACACACAGGCGGATCAGCAAGTGGTGAAATCTCGACCAAATCTAATTCGGCAATATCTGCTAAACGCAATGCTTCTGCGATGGTAACGATACCTAAGGGCTCTTTTTCAACACCAATAAGACGCACTTGTGGTGCGTTAATCATTTCATTGATGCGTTGTGATTTATCTTGTGCTATCGCCGTATTCCTTAAAAAAATTAAGCCGTGCTACCCGTTTTTGATTTCGGTTTGCAAACGTTCCAACAAGGCTGGTAACGTCATCTGTCCGAGATCTTCACCACTACGAGACCGCACGGCAACCAATTCTGCTGCTACTTCTTTATCACCCAAAATCAACTGATAGGGTAACTTCTGTAAGCTATGTTCGCGTATTTTATAGGTAATCTTCTCATTGCGCAAATCCAATTGCACACGCAGCCCCACCGTACGCAGTTGTTCGCTCACTTTGGTCGCATATTCGGCTTGTGCTTGCGAGATATTCATCACCACTAACTGCACGGGAGCTAACCACATCGGGAACGCGCCAGTGTGATTTTCAATCAACATGCCGATGAATCGTTCTAACGAACCCAAAATGGCGCGATGCAACATCACGGGTGTTTTGCGCGTGTTGTCTTCATCGACGAACTCCGCACCCAAACGTCCAGGCATGGAAAAATCGACTTGTATCGTGCCGCATTGCCATGAGCGACCGATGGCATCTTTAATATGAAACTCAATTTTGGGGCCGTAAAATGCGCCTTCTCCAGGCAACTCTGTCCAAGTCAAGCCAGATGCGGATAAAGCGGCACGTAAGGCGGTTTCTGATTTATCCCAAATTTCATCCGAGCCTACGCGACTGTCTGGACGTAAGGCTAATTTCACCGCGACTTCGTTAAAGCCAAAATCTTTATAGACCTTGAGTACCAAGGCATTGAAGGCGGTGACTTCGGCTTCGATTTGATTTTCGGTGCAGAAAATATGCCCATCGTCTTGCACAAAACCACGCACGCGCAACAGGCCGTGCAGTCCACCCGATGGTTCGTTGCGATGGCATGAGCCAAATTCGCCGTAACGCAATGGCAGCTCGCGATATGAACGCAAATCCGCATTGAACACTTGTACGTGGCCGGGGCAATTCATCGGCTTAATCGCGTAGTCGTGCTTTTCCGATTCGGTGGTGAACATATTGGCTTTGTAATGCTCCCAATGTCCCGATTTTTCCCACAACACGCGGTCGATAATTTGCGGGCAACGCACTTCTTGATAGCCGTTGTCGCGATACACGCGGCGCATATATTGCTCAATTTCTTGCCACAACGCCCAACCTTTGGGATGCCAAAACACCATACCAGGTGCTTCGTCTTGCATGTGGAATAAATCGAGCTGTTTGCCGAGTTTGCGATGGTCGCGTTTTTCCGCTTCTTCGATTTGCAACAAGTGCGCGTCTAGCTCTTCTTTCTTTGCCCATGCCGTGCCGTAAATGCGTTGTAGCATTTCGTTTTTGGAATCGCCGCGCCAATATGCGCCCGCCAGTTTCATCAGTTTGAAGGCTTTGAGTTTGCCAGTGGACGGCACATGCGGACCGCGACACAAGTCGGTGAATTCGCCTTCTGTGTAGAGCGACACCGCTTGGTCGGTGGGAATAGATTCGATAATTTCGGCTTTGTAATGTTCGTTAATGCTCTTGAAATAACTCACCGCCTCATCGCGTGGCAACACACGGCGCGTCACGGGGAAATCTTTTTTGGCTAATTCCGTCATGCGCTTTTCGATTGCCGTTAAATCTTCTGGCGTAAACGGGCGATGGTAAGAAAAGTCGTAGAAAAAGCCGTTTTCAATCACCGGACCGATGGTGACTTGCGCGTCAGGAAATAATTCTTTCACCGCGTGCGCCAATAAGTGCGCAGTCGAATGGCGAATAACTTCTAAGCCATCCGCATCTTTGTCGGTGATGATGGCGAGAGCCGCATCTTGCGTAATCAAAAACGAGGTATCGACTAACTCACCGTTGACCTTGCCTGCGAGCGCGGCGCGCGCCAGTCCTGCACCGATGCTGAGCGCGACATCGGCAATGGTGACGGCTTGTTCAAAGCTGCGTGTTGAGCCATCTGGCAAAGTAATAACGGGCATATTGTTTCCAAAAATAAAGTGCGGATGAGCCGCACTTGAGTGGTTCACTGCGAGGTAACTAGGCGGGTGGTTTTTACCAGCCTAGTTTTAGAAGTCGCGCATTATAGGGCGCACTAGGGAATTTACAATCAGCAACACGGTCGTCTTGCTCTGTAGGCTGCGCGCTTAGCGCGCTACTGCACGCCAGCGTTTTAACAGCAAGGCATTGCTCACCACGGTTACCGAACTCATCGCCATCGCCGCGCCGGCAATGACGGGGTTGAGTATGCCGAAGGCGGCGAGTGGAATGCCCAGCACGTTGTAGGCGAACGCAAAAAATAAATTTTGGCGAATTTTCCTCAAGGTCGCACGCGATAAATCTATTGCATCCACCACGCTCATCAAATCATTGCGCATCAAGGTGATGTCGGCGGCTTCTAGCGCGATGTCAGAGCCTGCTCGCATGGCGAAACTCACATCAGCATTTGCCAAGGCGGGCGCGTCGTTGATGCCATCGCCGACCATTCCTATCAAGATTTTATCGCCAGTGTTTTTTAGCGTTTGCACTTGTGCCGCTTTGTCTTGTGGACTCACTTCAGCGATGAATTCGCTGATGCCGACTTGCGCGGCAATCGCTTGCGTAGCAGCGGCATTGTCGCCACTCAACATCAACACGCGTATGCCCATACTTTGTAACCTCGCCACTGCCGCGCGGCTGCTGGGACGCACTTGATCTTGCAGGGCAATATAGCCGAGTAAAACTTTATCGCAGGCTATTAGCAACACGGTTTTGCCTTGTTGCTCTAAGGCGAATATCGCGGCTTGATTGAGGTTGATGTCGTGCTGCCGCGCGGCATTAGGCGAGACTAATAAATAATTTTTGCCTACTGCGATTGCACTTAGTCCTTGTCCAGACAGCTCGGTAATCACAGCGTTGCTGGCGTGAATGTTGAGCTGTTGGGTATGTGCAAAAATCGCGCGCGACAAGGGATGGGTTGAGCTTTGCGTGAGCATCGAGGCTATTTCTAGTAATTCCTGCGTGGTGATATTGGCTTCAGCTAACACCTCGGTCACACTGGGTTTGCCGACCGTAATCGTGCCCGTTTTATCCACCACTAAAATGCCCAGTTGCTGCGCGCGTTCCAATGCTGCTGCGTCTTTCACCAAAATGCCCGCTTGTGCGGCGCGTCCTGTGGCGACCACCAGCGCGGTGGGGGTGGCTAAACCAAGCGCGCAGGGGCAGGCGATGACTAACACCGCGACGGCATTGATGAGGGCGGTGCTGAAGTCGTGTGTCAGCAGCAGCCAGACTGCGAAGGTCGCGAGGGCGATGAGCATGACGATGGGCACGAACACGGCGGAAATTTTATCGGCGAGAGCTTGAATGGCGGCTTTCGAGCCTTGTGCTTGCTCAACTAAACGAATGATGGCAGCGAGTTGTGTATGGCTGCCGATCGCCAGCGCGCGGCATTTCAACACGCCGCTTTGATTGAGTGTGGCGGCATATACCTTGTCGTTGACGTGCTTGCTGCGCGCCACGCTTTCGCCGGTCAGCATGGCTTCATCGACGCTGGATACCCCTGCGATGACGATGCCATCCACGGCGATGTTTTCAAACGGACGCACTAAAAAAATATCATCCACTTGTAGTTCGCCAATCGCCACGGTTTGGACTACGCCGTTGCGTTCGACTTGCGCAGTTTTGGGTTGCAGATTGAGCAATGCTTCGAGCGCGCTGGATGCGCGACCTTT
Source organism: Sideroxydans sp. (assembly GCA_029850585.1). Taxonomy (GTDB): domain Bacteria; phylum Pseudomonadota; class Gammaproteobacteria; order Burkholderiales; family Gallionellaceae; genus Gallionella. Next base: position 39,488 of record JARCRQ010000095.1, on the reverse strand, counting down.
GGCACGCGCCTCCAATAATTTTCCCAGCAGCACCAGCGTAATCAGCGTGGCACTCGATTCAAAATATAAATCCTGATTCAAGTCGAATAGCCACACCGCGCAGCTCAATAAATATGCAGCACTGGTGCCGAGCGCGACCAGCACATCCATGTTCGCGCTGCGCTGCCGCAAGCTGCCCCACGCGCCTAAATAAAAGCGGCTGCCCAGCCAAAATTGCACGGGCGTGGCGAGTAAAAATTGCAGCCACGTTGGCAACATAAAATGAATATCGAACAGCATCAAAACCATGCCCAACAACAGCGGCGCGGTGAGTGCGGCCGCGATGAAAAAATGCTGTTGCTCGCGTCGTAGCAGCGCGCTACGCGCCAATTTTTCGGCGGCGAAATCGCGTGGCATATGCGCATCGAAGCCGGCGTTTTGGATGGCTTGGATGACGGTTGAAAGCGGCGTGATGTCAGACTGAAAATCGAGTTGTGCGACTTCAGTAGCGATGCTCACCCGCGCATTGACGGCTGGCAATTGATTGAGTACTTTTTCCAGCCGTGTGGAACACGAGGCGCAGTGCATTCCTGTGATGTTTAAGCTGACTTGGCTGGGCGTTTTCATGCGCAAATTATAAGGCTGAAGGGGCGTAATAGGCTGGCGCGATTACAGGGTGGCGTAGCGTTGCAGCGCAGCTAAGTCGATCAGGTCGATGTGTTCGCGCCCCAGTTTTACCCAGCCTTGTTCGGCAAAATTTTTGAGTAAGCGGCTGACCATTTCGCGCGCGCTGCCGAGCTCGTCGGCAAGTGCTTGGTGAGTACTGTGTAACGGTGATGCTTTGCTAATCAACAGAGCGGCGAGACGTTGATCGAGCTTTTGAAATGCCACCGCCGAGACCAGCGTCATCAAGTCGGTGAGGCGGTCAGCAAACAAGCTAAACACATAGCTGCGAAAGGCGGGTTGTTGCGCCAATAACTGATGAAAAATGCTTGCAGGTAGCAGTACCATTTCTAAATTTTCAGCGACGCTGCCGCGCGCTTGATAAGGCGTATGTCCGAGTAAACAACTGCTGGTGAGAATGCAGCTCTCGCCAGCTAACACGCGGTACAACTGCAATTCGCGTCCGCTGGCGGCGACTTTGCTGACGCGAATGCTGCCGCTCAATATCAGCGGGAAACCTAGACAGGGTTGATGTTCATCGAACACTAGCGTGCCCACGGGTAATTGCATCACGGCGGTATTGGCGAGCAAGGCGGCTAAATCGAGCGTGGCGAGCGCTGGGTAAAGAGCCAGCAGACGTGCGCTTAGAGCAAGGCTAGGCATGATTTAGCGGCTGGCGCGTAGCGCGGCGCAGCATTCGCTAATCAGCGCGGGGCCGCGATAAATTAAGCCGCTGTAAATCTGTACCAAGCTCGCGCCTGCGGCGATTTTGTCGCGCGCGTCTGCGCCGTTCAAAATGCCACCCACGCCGATGATGGGCAAAGCATTTTGCAATTCGGCAGCAAGTGCGCGGATCACGGCGGTGGATTTTTCACGCACGGGTGCGCCGCTCAAACCGCCTGCTTCATTACCATATTGCAAATTGGCAACCGCGTCGCGTGACAAGGTGGTGTTGGTGGCAATCACGCCGTCGATGCGATGCAGCATTAGCAAGCGCGCGATTTGCGCAATCTGATCAGCTTCCATATCAGGTGCGATTTTCAAGGCGATGGGGACATATTTTCCATGCGCATCGGCGAGTTTTTCTTGCTCGTCTTTAAGCGTGGCAAGTAATTTATCCAGTGCTGCGTCGTTTTGTAATTGGCGCAAATTTTTAGTGTTGGGCGAGGAAATGTTGACGGTGATATAGCTGGCGTGCGCATACACTTTACGCAGGCAAATTAAATAATCATCAGCGGCATTTTCGATTGGCGTTGCCGCATTTTTACCGATGTTAATGCCCAACACGCCTTTGAAGTTTGCCGCTTGTACATTGGCAATCAGCGCATCCACGCCGTCGTTATTGAAGCCCATGCGGTTGATGATGGCGGATGCTGCGGGCAGGCGGAACAAGCGCGGTTGCGGATTGCCCGCTTGCGCCAGCGGCGTAATCGTGCCGATTTCGATGCTGCCAAAACCGAGTGCGGCCAAGCCGTTGATGCAGTCACCGTTCTTATCCAAGCCTGCTGCAAGTCCGACTGGATTAGGAAAGGTAATGCCCATCACGGTGCGCGCATCGGAAGGAATGCGCGGCGCAATCAAACCGCTCAAGCCTAATGAATAAGAGGCATTGAGCCCTGTAAGCGTGGCGTGATGCGCCGTTTCGGGCGACAGTTGGAACAGCGCGGGGCGCAGCAGTGCATACATAATTAAGACCTATTTATTTTGAACAACGACGGGAATGGGAAATTTTTTCTTAGCTTTGAACAGTTCGGTGCGTGGTTTGCCACGAAAATTTTCGGCGACCACATCGCCTAATTGCATGCACGTCCAAGAGAAAATAACGAAGCCTGTTTGGAGGGGAAATTGATTGAGGTTGATGGCTAATATGCCGCCATTATTTTGATAAGCGAACAGCGCGAAATTGCCCACTATTAGCCCTGCCAACGCGCTGCAAATCACGCGACCATAATCGCCTGTTTTGAGTCCCGAAAAAATCGTGCTTTCGTGCCACAAACTTTGCAAACCCATGAGTAATAGCAGCGGCGCGCACCAAAATAAACTCAGTAGTTGCGTCGTCCACAACGCGCCACCTAGCAAGCCTAGTGTGGCTAAAGGGATAAAAATAGCAGCCAAAATGAGCGCGCTAGGCGGGGTAAAAAATAGCCGACTGGATAAGCGTTTGAGTAAGCCGGGCAGGGCGGCAAGCAAGGCGCGCGTGCACAACACCGCAGGGGCAAGCAAGGCGAACAAGGGGCTATACAGCAGGGCTTGCAGGATGGGATTTTCCGTTTGGTTAACCCAACTGCCGACGAATAAATTCAGATAAGTAATCAGCCAAGCTAAGCCCAGACTCGCGCCACTCATCCAGATAAAAAAGCGTTGTTGTGTGGCGAAAATTTTATTGCCCGTGAGAATTTTGTTGAGCTGGTTGATGAGCAAAATATAGCCTGCCAGCATCAGCGTGGTGAGCAGCACCGCAGGTAAATTGACGAAGCCCGCATCGCCCTGTTCGGCAGGCGTTAGGTTGGCAACATTGCTCCAATCGCCGCCGCTTAAATAAATGCCAGTGAGCGGCAGCAGCAACAAACTAATCACAAAAATACTTAAACGAGTTTTCATGTAGCGTCCTTTTGGTAGGATTGCCAAGTGCCGTGGTTCAGCACTTGTGCGGGTTGATATTGAGTTTTGTAATTCATTTTTCGACAGTCTTTAATCCAGTAGCCGAGATAGACAAAATCGAGTTTGAGCTGGCGACATAAATCAATTTGCCACAGCACGTTGTAAACGCCAAAACTGCTGTGCGCGACATCGGGCTCAAAAAAGGTATAGACCGACGACAGACCATCGGCGAGCAAATCTATCACGCTAATCATGCGCAAGATGCCTGGAGCATTGGGATCACACGGCTCGCGAAATTCGACGATGAAGCTTTCGACTTCGCTGCGCAGTAAAAATTTTTCATACGCGTCGTGATCGTCATTGTCCATGCCGCCATGTTGGTGGCGCGCCGCCTGATAGCGTTGATATAGCGCGTAATACTCAGGCTGGTCGGCGAGGCTGTGCAAGGAAGTTTGCAAGCCATTGTGTTGTTGCCATGCGCGACGTTGCGAGCGCGACGGTAAAAATTCTGCGGCGGCAATGCGTATGCTTTGACATGCCTGACAAGTGTCGCAACGTGGCCGATAGGTGTAAGTGCCACTGCGCCGAAAGCCTTGTTGCACCAGCGCTGAATAGATGCCGCGTGTGATTAAGTTAGTCGGTGTGGCGACTTGCGAGCGCGCAGCGGTGTCGGGCAAATAACTGCACGCGTAAGGAGCAGTCAGATAAAAATGCAAGGTGCTAAAAGGGAGGTCGTTGAGCTGACTCATGGCAATAAATCGGCATCGAATTGCCAGTTAGAAACGGGCACGCAGTTTACCAACTCTGTTAGCTGGCGGATGAATTCATCGCGCGAAATTTCGCGTGCGCCTAGCGAGGCCAAGTGTGGCGTGTACATCTGGCAATCAATTAGAGTGAACTGCCAACGCGCCAGTTGTTTACACAAATAAGCCAAGGCGATTTTCGAGCCATTCGGCTGCACGCTAAACATCGACTCGCCATAAAACATCCGACCAATCGCCATGCCGTACAAGCCGCCGATTAGCTCGTCGCCTTGCCAAACTTCCACACTGTGTGCATAGCCTTGTTGGTGTAATTGCTGATACGCGGCAATCATCTCTTCATGTATCCAAGTGCCCGCTAGTCCCTTGCGTGGCGCAGCACACGCTTGCATTACTTGTGAAAATTGCGTATCAAAACGAACTTCAAAAGCGCGCTGGCGCAGCACTTTTTTCAGCGAATGTGAAACTTGAAATTGGCTGGGTATCAGCACCATGCGCGGGTCAGGACTCCACCACAAAATCGGCTCGCCCGCATTGAACCAAGGAAAAATTCCCGCGCGATACGCGCTTAATAAACGTGCTGGCGATAAATCACCACCCGCTGCTAATAAGCCATTTGGGGCGGCTAATGCCTGTCGTAAATCAGGGAAAGGTGACTGTGCGAAGACGTAAGTTAACAATTATCTAGATAGTCGAAAAGGTTGTGAGATAAGGATGGTTTATGGTTAGATGCGGGCGATATAAAAAAATATATTTCAAATAATTTAGCGCGAGGCGTCACATGTTAGCAAAGCTCTTCGGTAAAAAATCAGATCATCCCATGTCCGACCTCAAGTCTGCGCAAGGTCTATTGGATGAACTACCTAATAACGATGACTATAAATCGCTGATGGAGTTAACCGACTGGATGGAGTCGGTGACCTCTAATACAGAATTCAAAGTTGATCATCAACTCGCTTTAATCAGCATGATAGATGAAGCCGCTTATGTGCATACGCGCAAATTAACTCGCGAGTATTTTGTTGAACACGAACTCAGTCAATTCCAAGAAAATCGTTTGTGGTTGGTGTTAGGTAATTGGTATCGCCGTGCGCGCGAAGGGTACTACACCGTATTTAGCCGTTACGGCGAAGGTGATAAAAACGCCTCGGCACTTAAAGCAAAATTGCCCTTGTTAGTCGCGCGTGGCTTGCGTGCCATGACGCTAGAGTTAAAATTTTGCTGCGTGCGCTATGCCGCGATAGATCGCAATCATTGGACGATGTTGGGCTTGATGTATAAGCACGCCGAGCGTGAACAATACTTAGATACCCCTGTTGCCCTGTATCCCGCTTTACCTCAACAAACTACGGTTAAGTTAGAGGCTGGACATTTGCTGGCTTGGTATGGTTGTGGGGTGAGTTCTTTAACGCCGTTAAGTATGCATATTACTGAGCGTGTGGTCGCGCAATACTATGCCACGGTGAGCGTGCATAGCCAGCCTTCGGTACACAGTTTATTTGGCTTTGATTTGAATGCGGCGATTGCGCCACGTCGGGTTAATGTGGATGCGACACTTCATCCTTACATGCGCTTTGTCGGACTGGCAGACATGGTGCCGCATCTAGAAAAGCTTTTGAAAGTTTTAGAAAAAAATATTGTCCCTGATGATTTAATTTTGGGCGGTGATTATGAAGCGGATGCGGTGCGCCAAGCGGTGCAGTATTTGCATGACTTTATTACCACCTTGCCGCAACGGCGTATGCCGCGTCGGCAAACCAATATCAATATCAAAGTGGTGAGTGGTTACAATAAAATTGTCGATACCACGGATGTCGGTTTAGATTTTAATGCTGACACGGTGGCGGATTGGCAGATTCAGGATATTAGTGCGATAGGTTTTCATGCGGTGCTGCCAGAAGTTGGCAATCGTGAGGTGAGTATTGGTCAGCTACTCGGCATACAGGCGGAGGGCGTGGGGCATTGGGGGGTTGCGGTGATACGTCGTTTGATGCGCGGCGAGAATCATCAAGTGCATGTCGGGGCAGAAATTATTTCCAACCAAATTTTAGGCGTGGCATTACAGGTAAAAGGCGGCGGTAACTCTACGCAACACTTGGCTTTATGGCTGTATCCCAAAGCTGGGGAAAGTGTCACGGAAATTAGCTTGTTGATGAAATCAGAAGCCTATCAAGCTAATTGCAGTTATCAAACTGAGGTGGCGGGTAAGTGTTATGTGCTGCTACCTATAGGTGTGTTGCAAAAAAATATAGATTGCGACTTGGTAAGGTTTCGTCTGGTTGAACAGCAGGCGGCAGAAGAAAACGAAGAATGATGAGGTTTTAAGCTGCCGTTGTTGAGTTGAAGATAGCTACGCTTGCGTGGCTATTTTTTCGCCCAACCACTTTGCTATATCGCTTATTTCAGCCTGACACACGCTATGTTCCATCGCGTATTCATGCCATTGGAGTGGGCAGCCTAACGTGCTTAAACGTGCGGCACTGGTCTCGCCTAAAGCATACGGTACGATTTGATCGTGCTTGCCATGCGCCATAAAAATCTCACAATTTTTTGCCGCCGCACTTATCTCGATAGCGGCAGTTTGATGCAGCGGTAAATAAGTGGACAGTGCTAGCACTCCAGCGAGGGTAAATCGGCTGCGCAGTGCTACATGTAGGGCGATTGCGCCGCCTTGTGAAAAGCCCGCTAAGAAAATTCGTTTAGCGGGAATGCCGCTGGCAATTTGTTGGGCGATGAGCGCGCTAATTTGCTCGGCAGAGCGGCGGATGCCGAGCTCATCTTGCTCGCTGGCTATGCGATTGGAGCTGATGTCGTACCAAGCACGCATCACATAGCCGCCATTAACTGTGACGGGGATTTTGTTGGCGTGCGGGAAAATATAACGCACCGCGACAGGGATTTTTAGCTCATTCACCATCGGCACAAAATCATGCCCATCTGCGCCTAAACCGTGTAGCCAGATAATGGCATAGCGCGGGTTTTTACCCGAATCTAGGGCGATGTACGGCAGCAACTCACTCATACGGGTTCGGGCAAAATGTCGCGCAACACTTGGAAAATATCGCGGAAATTTTTTGGTGGCTTGCCTAGTTCGCGTTCTTTTTTGGCGTTACGAATCAAGCTGCGTAAGCGTTGCGCATCGGCTTGCGGATGTGCTGCGAGTAAGTCGGTAAACGCGCTGTCATCTTCTAACAAGCGGTCACGCCAGCGTTCTAGCTGGTGGATGTAGGCGGTATGACCTTGCGATTTACCTTTCCACGCGTCCAGTTTGGCGATGATAGGCGCGGGGTCGATATTGCGCATCAGCTTGCCGATGTATTGAACTTGGCGACGCTTGGCGCCAAATGACGGAATGTTGCGCATCTCGCGTATCGCGTCTTTTAGGTTTTCAGGTAAATCAAGTTGCGCTACTTGATCTTTGCTTAACTCGGTGAGTTCTTCGCCTAAGTCGCGTAATTCGTGCATCTGTTTTTTAACTTTGGTTTTGCTAGGCCCTGTGTCTTCTTCCTCTTCGTCGCTGACCTGATTGCGCAAACCACGCCCGCGCGTACTGGGTGCAGCGGGTTTTTTGTTAGCGGGGAAGCGGGTGGTCTGGTCATCTGACTCGACGTAATCGTCGCCATGGTCTGCGTCGCTATCGGTGGATTCATCCTCCTCAAAAGCGTCGTCTAGCTCGTCGTAGTCTGTGTCTAATTCAGGGTTTTCTGCGGGGGTGTGTTTAGGATTATGCGGATTCATTTTTGAAGTGTGTGGCTGATTGATGCTGCTATGATACCGCCTTTCACAATTTTGCCGTTTATTACATGAATGCTTTAGTCGCTCAAACTGCCCGTTTTTCCCATTCTCCCGATGAGTTACGCAACCTTGCCAGCGATATGTTGAGCTATGCGAAAACGCGCGGCGCAACCGCTGCGGCGGTGGATGTGTCGGTAGGCTTTGGTCAGGCGGTGACGGTGCGTCAAGGTGAGGTGGAAACCATCGAATACAACCGTGACAAGGGCGTGGGCATCACGGTTTATTTAGGTCAGCAACGCGGCAGTGCCAGTACCTCGGATTTTTCGCAGCAAGCGATTAAAGACAGCGTTGATGCGGCGTTGTCGATAGCGCGTTACACCGCCAAAGATGACTGTTCGGGTTTGCCCGACGCGGATTTATTAGCGAAAAATCACGTTGATTTAGATTTGTATCACCCGTGGGATTTATCGGTGGATGCCGCGATTAGCTTGGCGCAACAGTGTGAGCAGACTGCTTTAGCGACGGACAAACGCGTTAGCAACTCGGAGGGTGCTACGGTAAATCTAAGTGAATCATTGTTTGTTTCGGCGAATAGCGCGGGCTTTATGGGCGGTTTCCCGACTTCGCGGCACAGCTTGAGTTGTGCGGTGATTGCGGGCGGTGAGGACAGCATGGAGCGCGACTATTGGTATTCGGTGGCGCGTGATGCGAAGGATTTATTGAGCGCGCAGCAAGTGGGAAAAATGGCGGCGGAACGCTGTGTGCGTCGCTTGAATGCGCGCCAAATTGCTACGATGCAAGTGCCTGTGTTGTTTGAAGCCGCTATTGCGGCGAGCTTGTTAGGGCATTTCGTCGGCGCGGTGAGCGGCGGCAGTTTGTATCGCAAATCTTCATTTTTGTTGAACAAAAAAGGTCAGCAAATTTTCGCGCCGCACATCAACATCATGGACGTTGCCGATGTGCGCAAAGGCTTAGCCTCCAGCCCGTTCGATGACGAAGGCGTGCAAACGCGTAATCGCGACATTGTCAAAGATGGCGTGCTGCAAGATTATTTTTTAAGCAGCTATTCGGCGCGCAAATTAGGCTTGCAAACCACCGGCAACGCAGGCGGCAATCACAATTTAATTTTGCAATCGGGTGCGTTGGATTTCGCGGGCATGTTGCGTACTTTGTCGCGTGGTTTATTGGTCACAGAATTATTAGGCAGTGGCGTGAACGCCGTGACGGGCGACTACTCACGCGGCGCGGCGGGGTTTTGGGTAGAGAACGGCGAGATTCAATACGCGGTAGAAGAAATCACCATTGCGGGAAATTTAGCCGATATGTATCGCAATATCGTCGCCGTCGGTAATGACGTATTAGTGCAAGGCTCGCGTCAGTGTGGCTCAATTTTGGTGGATGGCATGACCATCGCAGGGCAATAAAATCATTACTTTTGTTTAACAAGGAGCAGGGCATGAAACTGAAATTAGCTATGTTGTTCGTGGGCTTTTTGTTGAGTGTAGAAGCGTCGGCTATTGAGGCTAAGGGCGGGCAGGCCGACTATCTTTACACGGTGAAAGCGGGCGATAACCTCAGCACTTTTTCCGCCACCATCCTCGATACCACCAAGCGTTGGCCAGAAGTTGCGCAATACAACCATGTCAAGAATGCTCAAGTGATTACGCCCGGACAGGTGTTGCGCATTCAGCTGGCTTGGCTGAAAAATTATCCCGCGCAAGCCAAAATCGAATCGTTGACGGGCGCAGTTTTATTGAATGGCAAGCCTGCCAAAGTCGGCGACATCGTGGATGCAGGAGCCAAACTTGAAACCCCAGCGGGTGGCAGTGTGCGCATGAGTTTGCCCGATGGCTCGACGCTGAATATGTTGGAAAAAACCCAGCTGGAAGCAAAAACTTTAACCAAGAAAGAGCAAGGCGTGCCGTTTGAGTCGGTGTTTCGTTTAGTCACGGGGCGTATCGACGCGATTAAGAAAAAATATCCAGATGGTCAGTCGCCGCTGCGCATTCAGTCTATGCACGCCACCATCGGTGTGCGCGGCACGCACTTCCGCATGGGGCAAGAAAATGGCAATACTTTGGCGGAAATCGAAAACGGGCTGGTGAGTTTTGGTGACGAAGCCAAAGCCGCCCCCATTCCATTAGCTGCGGCGCAAGGTTCGGTGGGAGATGGGGCGCATAACCCGGTGATGATTCCCTTATTGCCCGCACCTAAATTTGTTTTGATGCCTGAATTTAATCCGCGTGCCTTAATTTACTTTGCCTTGCCTGATTTGGCGGGAGCAAAAGGCTATCGCGGCGAGTTGGCAAGCGATGCCGAATTTATGAATTTGCTCGCTCCGATTGCCAGCGACACGGCATTGATTAAATTGCCCGCCTTAGCACTGGGACGTTATTGGCTGCGTTTGCGCGCCGTGGATGAACACGGCTTACAAGGGTTGGAGGGTTTCACGCCTATTGTGGTGCAAGAGATGAACGTGCCGTTGCCGATAGAGCTCAAGCCGACTTCGCTGCAAGTTGAAGGCGACCATTTGCAAGTGGTGTGGTCGGGCGAGGCGGGGTTGTCCTACGAATGTCATATTGCCTCCAATCCAGTTTTTAAGTTTCCCTTGGTGAACGTGGTGTTGAGCAGTGCCAAGCTGAGCATTCCGAGTCCTGATGCAGGGCAATACTGGATGCGCGTGCGCGCCATCAATGCTGATGGCAAACGTAGCGACTGGAGCGAAGCGATGAGTTTTAAGGTGAAGTAGTGAGTGGTAGGTGGTAAGTGGTAAGTGAAAAATCCGTGTATGGCTTTTCCATTGAGTACGGAGGCACAACGTGCCGTCCCACTTGCCACTTTAAGTAAGTGTTTTTTGTGTATCTATTTAATAACTACAGGAGCAAAAAATGAGTGTGAAGAAACTAGCATTATTGATGGTGTTGAGCTGTGCCAGCTATGCGGCGAGTGCGGCGGAGCTGGCTGCCCGCGCTGATTTAGATTATCAAATTAAGCCTGGTGATAATTTATCTAAATTGACCAATGAGCTGCTCGATAGTCCCGCGCGTTGGAACGAAGTGGCGCGCTATAACCAGTTACCGAATGCCAATCTGGTACAGCCCAATCAGATTTTGCACATCCCACTGGCTTGGTTAAAAAACTATCCTGCGCAAGCGCGTATCGAAGCCTTGACGGGTGAGGTGAAACTCAATGGCAAAGAGGCGCATGTCGGCGACGCAGTGGTGGGTGGCGACAAGCTCGAAACCGCGACTGGCGCGAGTGCGCGCCTGAGTTTGCCCGATCATTCCAGCTTAAGCATGTTGGAGAAAACCGAGGTGCATACCAAGCAGTTAGAGCAAAAGAAACAGGGTAATTTTTTTAATGCAGTGTTTCGTTTAATCACCGGACGTATCGACGCGGTTAAACAGAAATACCCTGACGGTCAAGCCCCGCTGCGCATCCAAGCCATGACGGCGACGATAGGCGTGCGCGGTACGCATTTCCGTATGGGGCAAGAAGCGGGCTTGACCTTGGCAGAAATCGAAAATGGCTTGGTGAGTTTTGGGGATGAAGCGAAAGCCAAACCGATTGCACTCGCGGCAGGCGAAGGATCGGTGTCGGATGGCGTGCATCCGCCTGCGGTGATTCCTTTGCTCGTCGCGCCAACTTTCCCTGTGCTCGCTGCTGAATTTGCCCCTGATGCGGTGAGCTTTACGATGCCTGTATTGGCGGGTGCAACGGGCTATCGAGGCGAATTAGCCAGTGATGAAAGTTTTCAAAATATCATCGCGCCGGTGTCTGCCGAGGGCAGCTATATCAAGCTGAATAACTTGGTGGAAGGTATTTATCACTTGCGTTTGCGCGCCGTTGATAGTCATGGGCTGCAAGGTTTGCAAGCCCTGCAAACAATCCTGGTAAAACTGCCGCCAGTGGTGATTCCGCCCGCTCCACCTGCCCCTCCTGCTGATTTTCCTATCGTGTCGCCCTCGCGTCCGATTGTCAGTGGCGGGCAAATGTTGACGGGCTGGAGCGATATTCACGGTTATCAATACCAGCTACAAGTTGCGGCAACGACCGATTTTGCCGCGCCCTTGCAAAACGTCACGCGTAAAGAAAGTTTTTGGACATTTGCGACGCCAGCCACGGGCAGTTACTTCTTGCGTTTGCGCTTGTTGGATGGGCAAGGCGGGGTTGGGCAATGGTGTGATGCGGTGTCCTTTAGCGTCCATTAAAATTGTTGTTTCCACCCGCAAAAAATCCTCGCCGAAGTCTGTGGCGGGGATTTTTTGTTGGCGCGCTCGTGATAGAATCCGCGCCTTTTTTAGGGGCATCGAGTCTGCGCGATGCCTGCCCAATTTCAATCCTTTAGGAAACTTGCCATGTTCTCAAGCCAAAACACCATCGCCCATACTGACCCAGAAGTTTGGGCGGCTATCGTTGCTGAAAATCAGCGTCAAGAAGATCACATCGAGCTGATTGCCTCGGAAAACTACACCAGCCCAGCGGTGATGGAAGCGCAAGGCAGCAAGTTGACCAACAAATATGCCGAAGGTTATCCAGGCAAGCGTTACTACGGCGGCTGTGAATATGTGGACGTGGCGGAACAGCTCGCCATCGACCGCGCCAAGGCTTTGTTCGGCGCGGAATACGCCAACGTACAACCGCATTCTGGTTCGCAAGCGAATCAAGCGGTGTATGTGTCGGTGTTGAAACCAGGCGACACAATTTTGGGTATGTCTTTGGCGCACGGTGGTCACTTGACGCATGGCGCGTCGGTGAACATCAGCGGCAAGTTATACAACGCGATTCAATACGGCTTGAACGACAAAGAAGAAATCGACTACGACCAAGTGCAAAAATTGGCGAATGAACACAAACCTAAAATGATTGTTGCGGGTGCGTCGGCTTATGCTTTGGTGATTGATTGGAAGCGTTTCCGCGCGATTGCCGACAGCGTAGGCGCGTATTTGTTCGTCGATATGGCGCATTACGCTGGGCTGATTGCAGCGGGCGTTTATCCAAGTCCTGTCGGCATTGCTGACTTCGTGACCACCACCACGCACAAAACCTTACGTGGTCCACGCGGTGGCTTGATTTTGGCAAAAGCCGAACACGAAAAAGCCTTGAACTCGGCGATTTTTCCCGCACTGCAAGGCGGCCCCTTGATGCACGTTATCGCGGCAAAAGCGGTCGCGTTCAAAGAAGCGGGCAGCAAAGAATTTAAGGTTTACCAAAAACAAGTAGTGGATAACGCGCGCGTAATGACCAAAGTTTTGACCGAGCGCGGCTTGCGCATCGTGTCGGGTCGTACTGACAGCCATGTATTTTTGGTGGATTTGCAAGCCAAAAACTTGACGGGTAAAGATGCCGAAGCGGCACTCGGTCGCGCGCACATCACGGTGAACAAAAACGCCATTCCTAACGACCCACAAAAACCGTTTGTCACCAGCGGGATTCGTATTGGCACACCTGCCATGACCACGCGCGGCTTCAAAGAAATCGAAGCCGAAAAATTAGCGCATTTAATCGCTGACGTATTGGATGCGCATGGCGATGCAGCGGTCACTCAGCGCGTGGTTGCGGAAGTCAAAAAATTGACCAGCGCGTTTCCGGTGTACGGCGCGTAACCGCTGTGAAAAGTGAAGGTGAAGCTGTGAAAGGTGAAACGCGAAACCGTTTTTTCCTTTCACGTTTCACTTTTCACCTTCCCCAGTTCTCTCTATGAAGTGTCCCTTCTGTAAAAATTCTGAAACGCAAGTGGTGGATACCCGCGAGAGCGAGGAGGGCGACAGCATTCGTCGTCGGCGTCGCTGCGTGGCATGCGAAAAACGCTTTACCACGTTTGAGACGGTGGAGTTGCGGATGCCGCAAGTGGTTAAACAAAACGGTATGCGCAGCGAGTTCGACACGCAAAAGCTGCGTACCAGTTTTTCGCGCGCCTTGCATAAACGCCCTGTTTCTACCGAGCTGGTGGATGCTGCGATACACCATGTCACGCAAAAGATTTTTGTTTTAGGTGAACGTGAAATCGGTTCGCGCCAAGTAGGCGAAATGGTGATGAAAGAATTGTTGAAACTCGACAAAGTCGCCTATATCCGCTTTGCTTCCGTGTATAAAAGTTTTCAAGATGTCGGCGATTTTTCGGATGCCGTGAATGCGGTCAGCGATGTTCCCGCACGGCGTGCGAGTGATCGACGCAAACCTTAATGTTCTCCTCTGTCGATAGTGAATACATGGCACTGGCTTTGCGCTTGGCAGAGCAAGGCAGGTATTCCACCAGCCCCAATCCGCGCGTCGGTTGCGTGTTGGTGCGCGATGAAAAAATAATTGCTACGGGCTGGCATCAACGCGCGGGCGAGGCACATGCCGAAGTGTTGGCATTGCGCGCGGCAGGTGCGGCGGCGCGTGGCGCGACGGCGTATGTGACGCTAGAGCCTTGTAGCCATTTCGGACGCACCCCGCCGTGTGCAGACGCGCTGATTAGCGCAGGGGTGACGCGGGTGGTTATCGCCATGCAAGATCCGAATCCATTGGTGTCTGGCAAGGGTGTGGAAAAATTGCGCGCTGCTGGAATCATCGTGGAATGCGGTTTGATGGAAGCCGCTGCGCGTGAATTAAATGTTGGCTTTGTTGCGCGCATGACACGCGGCGTGCCGCATGTGCGTAGCAAAATCGCCAGCAGTTTGGATGGTCGCACCGCGCTGAAAAATGGCGTGAGTCAGTGGATTACCGGTGCAGAAGCTAGACGTGATGTGCAGCACTGGCGCGCCCGTTCTTGCGCCGTGCTGACGGGCATCAACACTATCCTTGCGGATGACGCGCAACTGAATGTGCGCGATGTCGAAACCACACGGCAGCCCTTGCGCGTGGTGTTAGATAGCCAAATGCGTATGCCGCTTGATGCAAAAATCTTGCAGGGTGGCAACACTTTGATTTACACCGCCAGGCAAAATGCCGAAAAAATTTCTGCACTAAAAAAACTAGGGGTCAGCGTGTGCGTATTGGCAAATACACACGGTCAGGTGGACTTAACTGCCATGCTCAAAGACCTTGCGCAGCGCGGCATTAACGAGGTGTTGGTGGAAGCGGGCAGCGTACTGAATGGCGCATTACTACAAGCAGGATTAGTTGATGAATTGTTGCTCTATCTTGCGCCGCAATTATTAGGCGACATGGCGCGCGGCGTGGCGAGTTTGGGTGAGTTAACGCAGCTCAATCAGCGTGTCGAATTGCACTGGCAAGACGTACGGCAAGTCGGTAACGATTTGCGCGTGCAGGCAAAAATAAAAAGGACAGAAAATGTTTAGTGGCATCATCGCCGACGTGGGAAAAATTCAATCTACGCAAAATCGTGATGGCGGTTTACGCCTGACTATCGCCACCCAAGCACTCGGTTTAGATGATGTGCAACTCGGCGACAGCATCGCGGTGAACGGCGTGTGCCTCACCGTTATCGCCATAGACGACAAGGCTTTCAGCGTCGATGTGTCGTGTGAAACATTAGCATGTACGGTTGGTTTAGAAGTGCAAAACACGCCTGTGAATCTGGAAAAAGCCTTGCGTTTATCGGACCGATTAGGCGGGCACTTAGTCAGCGGTCATGTCGATGGCGTGGGCGAGGTGGTCAGCTTCGATGACCTAGGCGAGAGCTGGAAACTGCTCATCCGCGCCCCGCAAAATTTAGCGAAATTTATCGCCATCAAAGGCTCGATTACCATCAACGGCGTGAGCCTCACCATCAATCAAGTCAACGCCTGCGAGTTCGCCCTCAACCTGATTCCACACACTTTGCAGATGACCACGCTGAAAAATTTAAGCGCAGGCAGTCGCGTTAATTTGGAAGTGGATTTGATTGCTAGATATGTGGAGCGGATGATGACGGCTAGTTAAGCGCGCGGTCTTCATCCATCACTGACTACTTCATGCTCATCCTCCCTCACATTAAATGGCTAGTCCTGCTCACCTTGTTGGTGAACGCGGCGGCGATGTTGTCGCCGATTATTAACGGTGGCGATTCGATTACTTATGCGGCGTTGGCGCAGCACATCGCGAGCAGTAATGATTGGAGCAGTTTGATTTTGGATGGGCAAGATTGGTTGGATAAACCGCATTTGCCGTTCTGGATTACGGCGGTATTTTTTAAGCTGTTCGGCGTGAGCACCTTCACCTATATCCTGCCCGGATTTCTTGCGCATCTCGTTGGCGGATTTTTTACTTATCGCATCGCGCGATTATTTTATGGGCGCGACGCGGCGTGGTTGTCGGTGCTGGTGTATGTGTCGGCGTATCACTTGATGGATTCTTCCATCGAGGTAAAAGCAGAGACTTATTTGACCGCCTTCATCATGGGTGCGTGTTATTACTGGCTGCGTTTTGATGCGCAGGCGCGGCTTAAATACTGGTTGTTGGGTGCGGCGTTTAGCGCGTTGGCGGTGATGACTAAGGGTGTGTTTACGCTTATCACCATTAGCAGTGGCTTGGTGTGTCTATGGGTTTTTCAGCGGCACTGGCAAAAATTTTGGAGCTGGAAATGGTGGGGCGCGCTGCTGCTGGTGTTAGTGTTTACCGCGCCTGAGCTGTACGCGCTGTATGGGCAATTCGATGCGCATCCTGAAAAATTAGTGTTCGAGCAGACGCAGGTGTCGGGGATTAAATTTTTCTTGTGGGATAGTCAGTTCGGTCGCTTTTTTAATTCGGGCCCGATTCAAAACCACAATGGCCATCCGTTTTATTTTGTGTTGGTTTGGCTGTGGTCATTCTTGCCTTGGGTGCTGGTATTTTTTGCCGCGCTGCTGGCGGGAGTGCGCAACTTTTCGGTTAGCAGTCACAGCGAAAAATCCAGCTTGGTATTTTTGTGCGGCGGATTTTTTATTACCTTCGCCTTGTTCAGCGCGACCAGTTTTCAGCTTGATCATTACACGGTTATTTTGTGTCCGTTCGCCGCGATTTTATGCGGCAAATTTTTGCATGACTGGTTGCGCAGCAATACCTCTTCGCGAGTTTTATATGGCGCGCAACTTTTGCTGGCTGTGCTGTTGGCGGGTTTGGCTTTAACTTTGACGGTGTTGATAGCGAAGCCCGCCTTGCTCGCATTGTCGGCGGTCGCTTGTTTGTTCATCGCTGTTTATGTGTACCGTACTTATGGCGATAAAAAACTCACCGCTTTAGCCTATCCCGTACTGGCAATCAATCTACTTTTTGCGGTGTTGGCATTGTTTACCGCGCTCACTTTTCAAAAATACGATGTGCCGTATCACGCCGCAAAAGTGTTGTCCGTGTCCGCCATTCCGCCGCAAATTTACGCGCATCAAATGACCTTGCAATGCCGCGAATTGGCGGTGTATTTGCAACGCGATTGCCAGCCCGTTGGTGATTTTCAGCAACTGGGCGTGACTGATTTCGTTATTTTGTTGCGTGAGCAAGACAGCCAAGCATTGCAGCTGCTTTATCCCAACGCGACGCGCTTAGCCACATGGGAGGGCGTAATACACAAGACAGGCACGTTCAATAAATTGCTGGCGATGGCGCGCGACACTTGGCCATTAGAGCGCATTGCACTACTACACGTCCATCGCCCTTAATCGCGCCATGTAAGCCGCGCTGCAATGGTAGAATCTCGCCCCTTTTTGTGCGCGCGCATTCGCGCCGCTGAGCAGCTTATTCGAGGTTTATCGCATGACAGGCATTTCCCCCATCACCGAAATCATTGACGAAATACGTGCGGGTCGTATGGTCGTTTTGATGGACGAAGAAGATCGCGAAAACGAAGGCGATTTGGTTTTCGCCGCCGAATTTTCTACCCCCGAAAAAATCAATTTCATGGCAAAACATGGACGTGGATTGATTTGCTTAACGCTCACTGCCGCGCATTGCGAGCAACTCGATTTGCCGCTGATGGTGCGTGAAAACGGGCTGCCCTTGGCGACCAATTTCACTTTGTCGATCGAGGCTGCAAGCGGTGTCACCACAGGTATTTCTGCCGCCGATCGTTCACGCACCGTGTTGGCGGCGGCGGCGAAAAATGCTAAACCTGCCGACATCGTGCAACCTGGTCACATCTTCCCTTTGCGTGCGCAAAATGGTGGCGTGCTGGTGCGTGCCGGACACACCGAGGCGGGCTGCGATTTGTCTGAACTAGCTGGCTTAACACCCGCTTCGGTCATTTGCGAAATTCTTAAAGATGATGGCGAGATGGCGCGTCTGCCTGACCTGATTGAGTTTGCCAAATTGCATGGGCTGAAAATCGGCACGATTGCCGATTTGATTGAGCATCGCAGCCAGCATGAAAAATTAGTCGAGCGCGTGGCGATGCGCAAAGTTAAAACTGCCTATGGCGAATTTGACTTGGCGACCTACGTCGATAAGACCACACAGCGCACCCATTTGGCTTTGGTTAAAGGCGCGATTCAGCACGATGTCGAAACCTTGGTGCGCGTGCATGAACCGTTGTCGGTGCTAGATTTTTTAGAGCACAGCGAGGAGGGCGCATCGACCAGCGTGCATCAAGCTCTGCAAAAAATTGCACAGGCAAAAGCGGGTGTGTTGGTGATGCTGCATCGCAGTGAAACTTCGCAAAATTTGTTGGCGCGCGCCACGCAAACCAGCGCAAGAAATGCGCAATGGGATAGCCGCAGTTATGGCATCGGCGCGCAGATTTTGCGCGATTTGCAGGTGGGTAAAATGCGCTTACTCGCCACCCCGCACAAGATGCCTAGCATGACGGGATTCGGTTTGGAAGTGGTCGGTTACGCGACTTGCTAAGTCTTAATTAAAATAAATTTTTGAAGGAAAAAACATGAAAGAACTCGAACCAAATTACGCTGGCAAAGGCTTGCGTATCGGCATTGTGCAAAGCCGTTTTAATCCCGAAATTTGCGCAGGTTTGTTGGGCGCGTGCGTCGCTGAATTATTAGCGCGTGGTGTGGCAGATGACGACATTACGCTGGCGACTGTGCCGGGTGCGCTGGAGATTCCGTTGGTGTTGTTGCACATGGCGGAAGGTGAGAAATTTGACGCGCTCATCGCACTCGGTGCGGTGGTGCGCGGCGACACTTATCATTTTGAAGTGGTATCGAACGAGTCCGCGCGTGGTGTAGGTGATGTGCAATTAGCTTGCGGCGTGCCGATTGCGAATGCGATTTTGACCACCGACACCGACGAGCAAGCGATTGCGCGCATGAGTGTGAAGGGTGCGGAAGCTGCGCGGGTGGCGATTGAAATGGTCAATTTATTAAAGGGCGTGGCATGAGCGAAAGCGCATTGAAAGAGGTGGTTAAATCTGCGGCAAAAAGCCCACGCCATCGCGCGCGCGAGTTGGCGTTGCAAGGTATTTATCAATGGCGCGTATCGGGTACAGATGCCGCTGCAATTGAGAAACAAATGCAAGCCGAAAACAATTTGGGTCGCTACGACAAACCAATGTTTAGCGGCTTGTTGCGCGGCGCATTAGCGCAACATGAAGAAGTTGAAGCCTTGCTCAAACCTTGCTTGGATCGCAGTTTGGATGAGTTAAGTCCCGTTGAATTCGCTGTGTTGTTACTGGGTGCATTTGAGTTGTCATGCAAGCTCGAAGTGCCTTACAAAGTGGTCATCAATGAAGCCGTTGAGTTAGCTAAAACCTTCGGCGGCACGGACGGGCACAAGTACGTCAATGGCGTGTTAGACAAGCTCGTGCCGAAAGTCCGCGCCACCGAGTTCGCTGCACGCAAGGGATAGATGAGAAGCGGGAAGTCGTGACAGGTAAGGGAAAACCACCGCGCTTCGCTCCCAACTTTCCTCTCACCACTTACCAATAAAAAATGTCCGAATTCAATCTCATTCGTCGCCACTTCACGCGCAGCACGCCTAGTGCGCTGCTGGGAGTGGGTGACGATTGTGCGTTGTTGCAAGTCAGTCAAGGCAATGTCTTGGCGGTATCCAGCGACATGCTGGTCAGTGGCACACATTTTTTTGCCGATGCCGATCCGTATTTGTTGGGACACAAAACTTTGGCGGTTAATTTGTCCGATTTGGCGGCGATGGGCGCAACGCCGCGCTGGGCGACTTTGGCGTTGTCTTTACCTAGTGTTGATGAGACTTGGCTGGCGCAATTTAGCGCAGGATTTTTTGCCTTGGCGCAGCACTACCAAGTCGATTTAGTCGGTGGCGACACCACGCGCGGGGCGTTAAATTTATGCGTCACCATCATGGGCGAAGTGCCAGTAGGACAAGCATTGCGGCGTGATGGAGCCAAAGTGGGTGATGAGATTTGGGTGTCGGGCAAGTTAGGCGATGCGGCGTTGGCGTTGGCGCATTTGCAGGGCAACGTGCAGTTGAGCGATGCTGATTTTGCGGCGGTAGCTGCTGCCTTGCATCAGCCGCAACCGCGTGTGGCTTTGGGCTTGGCATTGCGTGGCTTGGCGCATAGTGCGATAGATATTTCTGATGGACTGCTGGCGGATTTGGGTCATATTTTGGCGGCCTCACAAGTGGGCGCGCAGCTTGAGTTTGCGGCGATTCCCACTTCCTCTGTGTTGCAAAATAAATCGAGTCTGCCCCCATTTTTTCAGCAGTGTGTCTTGGCGGGCGGCGATGATTATGAGCTGTGTTTTACCGCCGCTGTGTCGCAGCATACGGAGCTGTTACGTTTAGCTAGCGCATTGAATTTACCGCTGACCTGCATCGGTAAAGTTGTGGCGGGCACGGGCTGCGTGGTGAGTGACTCAGCAGGCAATCCGATTCAACTGACGAGAGGCGGCTATGAGCACTTCTGAACATGAGTCACACGAGTTGCGCGTGCAACCGAGCTGGCGATTTTTATTCCAGCACCCTGCGCACTTTTTAGCGTTTGGTTTTGGCAGCGGTTTGAGCCCCAAAGCCCCAGGCACATTTGGCACTTTAGTGGCGTTTCCGCTGTATTGGTTTTTGTCCGCGCATGTTTCCGACGCGCTATTCATTTTAATTTTGATTGGGTCGTTCGCTATTGGCGTGTGGGTGTGCGACATCACCGGCAAAGCCTTGGGCGTAGCGGATTACGGCGGCTTGGTGTGGGATGAAGTGGTGGCGATGTTATTGGTATTATTCTTTACCCCAACTGGCTGGGCGTGGAGTTTATTAGCGTTCGCCTTGTTTCGTTTTTTCGATATTGTCAAACCGCAACCGATACGTTATTTCGACCAAAATTTACAGGGTGGATTCGGCGTGATGTTTGACGATATTGTCGCGGCGGGCTACGCGCTGCTGAGCCTTGCGGTTATCAAGAGTGTGCTGCCATGAAAGCCTGGTTATTAGCGGCTTTGCTGTTGTTCGCGACGAATGCCTATAGCGCAACGTTTAATGCCAACGTCATCGCGGTATTGGATGGTGATACGGTGTTGATTAAGCGCGGGGCTGGCGTATTAAAAGTGCGCTTAGTGGAAATAGACGCGCCCGAAAAATCACAACCATTCGGTGCGAGTTCGCAGCAGTCTTTAGCGGGCATGGTACTGGGCAAATCCGTGCAATTTACCAGTCAGGCATTTGACCAATACGGTCGCATGATTGCGCATTTAAGCGTGGCGGGTTTGGACGTAAATGCCGAACAAATCAAGCGAGGTATGGCGTGGGAGTATTCGCATTTTCATAGCAATCAAGCCTTACGCGCGCTCGAAGCCGAAGCGCGCGCAGAGCCACGTGGCTTATGGGCGATGAGCAAGCCCACCCCGCCGTGGGAGTGGCGTAAACAGCATCCCAATAGCGCGTCACCCGCGCATCCCATCACGCAGCCAGCAGTGCGTGATGCCTCCTGCGGCAACAAAAAACATTGCTCGCAAATGTCTAGCTGCGCTGAAGCGCGTCATTATTTAAGCGTGTGTGGGCTGAAGTACTTGGATGGTGACGGCGATGGTACGCCCTGTGAAAAGCTGTGCGCAGCCCATGCGGGACAGGCTAAAAAGCAGTGAAACAGTCGTTCTCCGAGCAATGACTGCGAATAAAATGTAAAAAAATGTGATTTATATAGGTTTTGTGAAGTTAGGCTGTACAAAACAAATAAATTGAGTGCTACACTTCGCGCCGCTGCACAGGGCAGTTATTCATAAACTAACTCAAGGAATATTCAACATGAACAGAAAAGAACTGATCGACGCATTGGCTGAAAAAACTGGCAGCACTAAAGCAGACGCGGAACGTAATATCGCTGGCTTGTTAGAAATTATCACTAGCACTTTGAAAAAAGGCGACAACGTCGCATTGGTTGGTTTCGGTACATTTGAAGTGCGCAAACGCGCAGCCCGTATCGGTCGTAATCCTAAGACTGGCGCAGAGCTGAAAATCAAAGCATCTAAAGTGCCAGCATTCAAAGCAGGTGCGACATTGAAGGGTGTTGTGAACGGCGTTAAGAAGTAATTCTGCTTTCACCCCGCACGTTTGAAAATTTTCAATGTGTTAAAAAGGAGTTCATCACTGAACTCCTTTTTTATTGTGTAAAACATACAAAGTATTTAACGATACTGAATGATGCGGTTTGGAAGAATGCGGCAAGTTTGCTACAATGCCGCCGCTGTTTTGATTTTTAATTTAAGGGTAGGAGATAAAGATGTCTATTGAACAACGCGTAAAGAAAATTGTTGCTGAACAATTAGGTGTAAATGAAGCGGAAGTTAAAAACGAATCTTCATTCGTCAACGACTTGGGTGCAGATTCACTGGATACAGTTGAATTGGTTATGGCACTGGAAGAAGAGTTTGAATGCGAAATCCCTGACGATGAAGCAGAAAAAATCACTTCAGTACAAAACGCCATTGACTACGTCTTGGCTCATCAAAAGTAATTCCTTTCAATTCTGTTGTTAAAAACGGAGTCAGCTTGTCTAAACGTAGAGTAGTTATCACGGGGCTGGGGATTGTTTCTCCAGTCGGACTTGGAATCCCTAAAGTCTGGCAGAACATTGTTGCTGGAAAGTCTGGGATTACCACCATTTCTCATTTTGACGCGAGTGCTTTTGCTTGCCAGGTTGCTGGTGAAGTAAAAGATTTCGATGTCACTCAATTTTTGCCTGCGAAAGATGCACGCCGCATGGATAGATTTATCCATTTCGGCTTGGTCGCGGGTATCGAAGCACTGAAAGATTCTGGTCTGGAAGTGACTGATCAGAATTCTGAGCGCATCGGTGTGAATATCGGTTCAGGCATCGGCGGTTTGCCGATGATTGAAGCGACTCACGACGATTATCTCGCGGGTGGTCCGCGCAAAATTTCGCCGTTCTTTATTCCGGGCAGTATCATCAATATGATTTCTGGCAACCTGTCGGTGATGTTCGGTCTGAAAGGACCGAACTTGGCGATGGTTTCGGCTTGTACCACGGGTACGCATTGCATCGGCGAATCAGCTCGTATCATCGAGTACGGCGATGCCGATGTGATGATTGCGGGTGGTTCAGAAGCGACGATTAACGCATTAGCGATTGGTGGTTTTTCTTCTGCGCGCGCTTTGAGTACGCGCAACGATGACCCCGCTACCGCTTGCCGCCCTTGGGACAAAGACCGCGATGGTTTTGTCATGGGTGAGGGTGCTGGCGTATTGGTGTTGGAAGAATACGAACACGCCAAGGCACGCGGTGCGAAGATTTACGCTGAGTTGGCAGGTTATGGAATGAGCGGCGACGCGTATCACATCACCTCGCCAAACAGCGATGGGCCTAAGCGCAGTATGTTGAACGCCTTGCGTAACGCAGGGGTTAATCCTGACGGCGTGCAATACGTCAACGCGCATGGCACGTCCACGCCGTTAGGCGACAAGAACGAAAGCGATGCGATTAAGTTGGCGTTTGGCGACCATGCGAAAAAATTGGTTATCAACTCAACGAAGTCGATGACGGGGCATTTGTTAGGCGGCGCGGGCGGCATTGAATCGGTGTTTTGTGCGCTGGCGGTGCATCATCAAATCTCGCCACCGACGATTAACATTTTCAATCAAGATCCTGAATGTGATTTAGATTACTGTGCGAATACGGCGCGGGATATGAAAATTGATGTCGCGGTGAATAACAACTTCGGCTTTGGCGGAACGAACGGATCGTTGGTATTCCGTAAAGTTTAATTGCGTGATGCTGATTAACGGGCAAGTTGGTCAGAGCATCAGCATTCGCGACCGAGGGCTGTTGTATGGGGATGGCGTGTTTCGTACCTTGCGTGCGCAACGCGGCATTGCTTTACATCAAAATTTGCATCTGCAAAAAATTCAGCAAGATTGTGCAAAGCTGGGCATACACTGCCCAGCTTTGTCGCATCTGGAGCATGAGTTAGCGGGCTTGCTAGTACAACATCCCAACGCGATTATTAAACTCATCATCACGCGTGGCATCGCGCAACGCGGCTACGCAGCGAGTGCCGATGGCGAGCCTACGCACCTCTGGGATGTGAGCGAACTGCCTGTGTACCCTGCGCAAAATTACACTTTAGGCATCGCGTTGCGCATCTGTGAATTACGCTTAAGTCAGCAGCCGCGATTAGCGGGCATCAAGCACCTCAATCGTTTAGAAAACGTCTTGGCAGCGAATGAGCCACACGCTGCAAAATTTGCTGAAGGCTTGCTGTTAGACGCGCAGGGCAATGTTATCGAAGCCATACGCAGCAATGTGTTTATCGTACAGTCTGGGGTGTTGCTGACTCCTGATTTAACGCAATGCGGGGTGGCGGGCGTGCAGCGTGATCGGGTCATTGCTTACGCGGCACAACATGCTATGCCGTTACAAATTCGCACGATTTCTTTAGCTGAAGTATTAGCCGCCGATGAAGTTTTTTTGGTGAATAGCGTGCTGGGCTTGTGGTCGGTGCGGGAGTGTGGCAATCGTCATTGGCATGACTTTGCGATGGCGCAAAAACTAGCAGCATTATTTGAGCAGGAGCGCGGCCTATGAAAAAAATACTGACTTGGATACTACTGTTTATTTTATTGGCGAGCAGCGCGTTAGGCTATTGGCTGAATCGTCCGCAAGCCTTGCCTAGTATGCCTTTCGAGTTTTCTATCAATGCGGGTAGCAGCTTAAAAAGCGTTGCGCATCAATTAGCGCAAGCGCAGTTTTTGCAGCAAGAAACGCTATTCGTTGCATTGGCACGTGTGCTGGGCAAGGCCGATAAAGTAAAAGTAGGCGAGTATGCTTTAACGCATCCCGTCTCGATGTTGGAATTGCTCGACATCATCAGCAAAGGGCAGGTGCAACAGAGTCAAATCAGCGTAATCGAGGGCTGGAGTTTCAAGCAATTTCGCGCCGCGCTAGATGCGCATGCTGATTTGAAACACGCCACGCAAGACATGACCTCGACGCAAATTTTGCAGGCCATAGGTGCAACTGAAACGCATCCAGAAGGGCTGTTTTTCCCCGACACTTATTTCTTCGCCAAAGGCAGCAGTGATGTGCAAATTTATAAGCGCGCCTACCAAACCATGCAGCAACACTTGAGTGTGGCATGGGCGAGCCGCGAGGCGGAGCTACCCCTGCACACGCCCTATGAAGCCTTGACCTTGGCATCTATCGTGGAAAAAGAAACCGGTACGCCGAGCGACCGCGCCATGATTGCGGGCGTGTTCATCAATCGCTTGCGGTTAGGCATGTTGCTGCAAACCGACCCTACGGTAATTTACGGTATGGGCGAAAAATTCGACGGCAACATTCGCCGCAATGATTTAACCCGCGACACGCCCTACAACACCTACACGCGCAGAGGTTTAACACCTACCCCGATAGCTTTACCAGGAGATGCATCGCTACAAGCCGCGCTGCATCCTGCCAAAACCTCTGCACTATATTTCGTCGCGCGCGGCGATGGCAGCTC
Source organism: Sideroxydans sp. (assembly GCA_029850585.1). Lineage (GTDB taxonomy): Bacteria > Pseudomonadota > Gammaproteobacteria > Burkholderiales > Gallionellaceae > Gallionella. Next base: position 13,978 of record JARCRQ010000095.1, on the reverse strand, counting down.
AAAATTTTCTAGCAGCTTGGATGAACACAATCGAGCGGTGAATCAATATCAAAAATAGGGAAAAACTCTCCGCTTTTATCGTCAGATGTGGTGAGTTTTGTGTGCAGCAGGCAATCCCAACTAACGACTATCCGCTCACGACTAACAACTAATAAAGCTATGAAAAAATTTATCACTTTTGAAGGCATGGATGGGGCGGGGAAGAGTACCCATTTGGCGAATTTTGCGGACGCGTTGCGCGCGCGTGGGCACGAGGTAATCGTCACGCGCGAACCAGGTGGCACGGCGTTAGGCGAGCAGTTGCGCGAGATTTTATTGCAGCAAAAAATGAGTAATGATGCGGAAGCCTTGCTGATGTTTGCGGCGCGTGCCGAACATCTGGCGCAAGTGATACAGCCTGCTTTAGCGGCAGGAAAAATTGTCATTTCAGATCGTTTTTCGGATGCGACGTTTGCCTATCAAGGCTCAGCGCGCTGCATGGACTGGGCGAAATTGCAAGCGTTAGAAAGCTGGGTGCAACAAGGTTTACAGCCTGACTTAACCTTGTTTTTTGATGTGACGGTAGCCGTGTCTAAACAGCGTTTAGCCAACAACGTCAGCTTGGATAAATTCGAGCAAGAACAGAGCGATTTTTTTGAGCGCGTGCGCGCGGGCTATCACCGTCGCGTGGCAGAACATCCATCGCGTTATGCGGTGTTGGATGCGACGCAAACGATAGAAAAAGTTGCCTTACAACTTCGTACAATTTTGGACACGCTATAACTTATGAGCGCACTTTATCCTTGGCAAGAAAATGACTGGCAGCGGCTGCAAGCGTTGCGCGCGCGTCCGCCGCAAGGCTTGTTGTTCAAGGGCAATAAAGGTGTCGGCGAGTTAGAGCTGGCGATTAACTTCGCGCACGCGCTGTTGTGCCAGCAACCACACAGCTCTGGCATGGCATGTGGCACTTGCCCTGCGTGCCATTGGCTGTCGCAAGGCGCGCATCCCGATTTTCGTTTAGTGCAGCCTGATGCAATTAGTTTGGCGGGCGAAGAAACTGAGACAGGCAAAAAACCAAGCAAGCAAATTAGCGTCGAGCAGATTCGTGAACTGGCAGATTTTTTGAGTTTGTCGGCGCACCAAGGCGGCAAGCGCGTCATTATTATTTATCCCGCCGAGGCGATGAATCACAACGCGGCAAACGCTTTATTAAAAAGCCTGGAAGAGCCGCCGCGCGACATGTTGTTTATTGTGGTGACGCATAAAGCGCAGCAACTGTTGCCGACTATTTTGAGCCGCTGCGTGGCGTTTAATTTAACGATGCCTGATGTAGCAACCGCTACGGCTTGGCTGCAAACGCAAGGTGTTAAACAGCCTGAAACTGCCTTAGCCAGGGCGGGGTTCGCGCCCTTGTTAGCATTGCAAGGCGATGCGCAAACTGGCTTGGATGAGCGCGAAAAATTACTCGCCGCCTTACGCCAACCGAGTGTATTGGATGTGTTTTCCCTCGCCGAAATGTTGCAAAAAACCGAGCAAGTTTTAGTGGTGCAATGGTTGCAACAATGGAGTTTTGATTTGAGCGCGATGAAGCTGGCGGGCAGTGTGCGTTATCACATGCAGGATGCGGCGGCGATTAAAAAATTAGTCGCCGCTGTCGAGCCGCTGGCGTTAGCGCGTTTGCAAAAGCTATTGCAAACTGCCAAGCGCGAAGCGCAACACACACTCAATCCGAAATTATTTTTTGAATCTTTATTGCTGGCGTATCGCCAACTACTGACCGCCTAAACCATCATGTCTTTTATAGATTCTCACTGCCATATCAATTTCCCCGATTTGGTTAATAACATCGACGCGGTATTGGCACAAATGCACGCTAATCAAGTCACTAAAGCCTTGTGTGTGTCGGTGAATTTGCCCGATTTTCCGCAAGTGTTAGCACTCGCCGAACGCTTTGACAACATCTACGCCTCGGTCGGTGTGCATCCCGATTATGAAAATGAAATCGAGCCTAGCGTCGCGCAATTAGTCGCACTTGCACAGCATAAAAAAATCATCGCGATTGGTGAAACGGGCTTAGATTATTTTCGTTTGACGGGCGATTTGGAGTGGCAGCGTGAACGCTTTCGCACCCATATTCGCGCGGCGCGTGAGTGCAAAAAACCGCTCATCATTCATACCCGTGCCTCGGCTGAAGATACTGTGCGCATCATGGCGGAGGAAGGGGCGCAGGAAGTGGGTGGCGTAATGCACTGCTTCACCGAAAATTGGGAAGCTGCGCAAGCCGCGCTGGATTTGAATTTCTATATTTCGTTTTCGGGCATCGTTACGTTTAAGAATGCAACACAGATTAAAGACGTGGCGCAACGCGTGCCGCTGAATCGCATTTTGATTGAGACCGATTCGCCGTATCTCGCCCCTGTGCCATTTCGCGGCAAGCTCAATCAACCCGCTTATGTGAAACACGTCGCTGAAGAAATCGCGCTACTGCGTGGCATTACGGTGGAAGAAGTCGGGCAAGCGACCAGTGAAAATTTTGCGCAATTATTCGGGGTGTATTAGCCGCGCAAAAATTCACACCACAAAACACAAAATTTTATTGACAGATTTTTCGCTGTCCCTATAATGCGCGCCTGTTTCGCGGGAATAGCTCAGTTGGTAGAGCGATACCTTGCCAAGGTATAGGTCGAGAGTTCGAACCTCTTTTCCCGCTCCAATAAAAAACGCCCTAGAAAATTCTAGGGCGTTTTTGTTTTTATACTTAAATTTATTCATCATGCCTATGCCGCGCAACGCGCCTTCTCTTGCAATAGATATTTTTTGTCGCGTCATCGACAACTACGGCGACATCGGCGTGTGTTGGCGGTTGGCGCGGCTGTTGGCGCATGAGCATGGCTGTGCGGTGCGCTTGTGGGTGGATGATTTGGCGAGCTTTGCCAAGCTGTGTCCTGAGCTAGATGTGTACGCGGTAAGCCAGATGCAACAAGGCGTTGCGGTGATTTTAATGGGGTCAGACTCGATTAAAAGTATTGAAAATAAATCGACTCTGACCCCATTAAAACTTGATGTAGTGGTCGAGGCATTTGCTTGTAAGTTGCCCGATGCCTATATCGCGGCGATGGCTGAGTGTGATGAGCCGCCGGTGTGGATTAACTTGGAGTATTTGTCGGCGGAGGATTGGGTGGCGGGTTGCCATAAGCTGCCTTCGCCGCATCCACGTTTGCCGCTGACTAAGTATTTTTTCTTCCCTGGTTTTACGCCGCAAACAGGGGGTTTGTTAATTGAGCCTGAACTGTTAGCGCGGCGTGATGTGTTTCAACATGACGCGACTGCGCAAGAAATTTTTTGGCGCAGTCTTGGCTTAACGATGCCTGCTGCGGACACCTTAAAAGTGTCGCTGTTTGCTTATGAAAATGCCGCTTTAACTAGCTTGTTTGATGCTTGGGCGAATGGTACGCAAGCGGTGTTGTGCCTCGTGCCTGAAGGACGCATCGTGCCGCAGGTGCAGGCATATTTTGCAGGGCGGGCGGACTATCAAAAAGGTAGTTTGCGCGTGCAGATCTTGCCCTTCGTGGCGCAGTCCGATTACGACACGTTGTTGTGGGCGTGTGATGTGAATTTTGTGCGCGGTGAAGATTCTTGTGTGCGTGCGCAATGGGCGGGCAAGCCGTTCGTCTGGCAGATTTATCCGCAGCATGACGACGTGCATCAATTGAAACTGCAAGCCTTGTTGGATTTGTATGGCGTGGGTTTAAGCGAGGATGCGCGCGCCGTGATGCAGTCGCTTTGGCTGGCGTGGAACGGGCAAGCGGTGGCACTAAATTGGGCTAACCTGACTGTACATCACCCCGAATTGCTGGCACATGCCGAGCGTTGGTCGCAGCACTTGGCGCAAAATTCGCTGTCAGTGAATCTGCTAGATTTTTGCGCCGAAATCGGTACAATCCGCGCCTTCAAAAATTGAGGTCAGTAAACATGAAAACAGCACAAGAAGTTCGCGTCGGTAACGTCATTATGGTGGGCACGGATCCTATGGTCGTGTTGAAAGCGGAATACAGCCGCTCAGGTCGTAACGGTTCAGTGGTCAAAATGAAGATGAAAAATCTGTTGACTGAATCGGCGCGTGAAACAGTGTTTTCTGCCGACGACAAGTTCGAGCAAGTCATGTTGGATCGCAAAGAAGTGACTTACTCTTACTTCGCTGATCCGATGTATGTCTTCATGGACGAAGAGTTTAATCAGTACGAAATCGAAGCCGAAAGCATGGGCGATGCGCTGAACTACCTCGAAGACAATATGCCTTGCGAAGTGGTGTTCTACAACGATAAAGCCATTTCTGTTGAGCTCGCCAACACCATCGTGCGCGAAGTGATTTACACCGAGCCTTCGGTGCGCGGCGATACCTCTGGCAAGGTGATGAAGCCCGCTAAAATCACGGGTGGATACGAATTGGTGGTGGCGGCATTCGTTGAAATCGGCGACAAAATCGAAATTGATACGCGTACTAACGAGTTCAAAAAGCGCGCTTAATACTCGCTGCATTGGATGAGAAAAGCCCAGTTTATGCTGGGCTTTTTTATTCGCTGAATCTGTAGATCACTTCACTAAAAATTATGGCTATCGAAACTGAACTCAAGCTGCGCATTGCTCCTGAGCATTTGGCGCGTTTGCGCGTGCATTCTTTTTGGCACGCGCACGCAGCCAGTGCGCCGCGTACGCGACAACTTTTCAACCAGTATTTCGACACGCCCGATTTAGCATTGCACCATGCGGCGATGGCGTTGCGCTTGCGCCGCAATGGTGAGCAATGGCTGCAAACGCTCAAGGGCGGCGGAGCGATTGAGGCGGGCTTACATCAGCGCAATGAGTGGGAAGTTGCTGTTGCGGGTGCCGCCTTGGATTTTTCCACGCACGCGGAAGTGGATTGGGACAGCTTGCTGCCGCAGACGTTACGCGAAAAATTGCAGCCCGTGTTTGTCACCGATTTTATGCGCAGCAGTTTTATGCTGGGCTTTGCGGGTGCGCAAATTGAAGTGTGTATGGACGAAGGGTGGATACACACGGAGGCGCGTCGTCATGCGATTTGCGAAGTTGAGTTGGAGCTGAAGTCAGGCTCGACGCAGGCCTTGTTTGAACTGGCATTGGCGTTGTTGGACATCGTGCCGTTGAGTATCGAAGTGGTGAACAAAGCCGAGTACGGATTTCGTTTGTTGGATGAAAATTTTGTGGAATCTGCCTGCGTGTGCGCCCGCCCTAAATGGGATGTGCAGCAAGACTTGGCTGCGCAATTACAAAATTTAATGTGGGCGTGTTTATTGCATTTGCAAAAAAATCTGCGCGGCATTCACGGCTCGGCATCGCCTGCCTTTCGAGCACAAGTTGAACTCGCTTTACGTCGCCTCAAACTGTTGTTGCGCGTCATCATTAAGCTATCCGACAACAGCGTGTGGTGCGAACTGAAAACGCAACTTGTTCACTTGAGTGGCGATGCTTTAGACGAACTTGCACTCCAGCGCGTGATGTTAAAAATTGCCCACATACTGAGTGCAACGCCTAGTCTTAGCTTAATCAAAAATCAAAAATTACCGCGTGCCTTGCGCGCTTACTTCGTGTGAATTTAGGCGTGAATTGGCAGCCAAATTTCCTGTTAGAAAACCCCATCTTCGCGCCTTTACACGCCCTGATTGCGGCTTTACCGCGCGATAAATTTCCGACCTTGCGTGAGCTAAATGCCTTGCTGAATCAGCATACCGAGGCGCGTGAAGCGTTGTGCGTCGCGGCGGGACACGCCTTGCGCTTTGTGCCGCAGCAAGCGGGCAAGTTAAGCTTTGAAGCGCAATACGAGCCGCGTTGTTACCTGACGGGCGAGGTGCAAACCCGTGAAAATAATTGGCACGATTTGCTCAACGCGCTGGTGTGGCTGACTTTCCCGCGCGCCAAAGCAGCTATCAATGCGCGCCATTTTGCAGCGTTGCAAGTGGGCGAGGTGGATGGCAAAAGTCAGCGCGGCGCGGTGCGCGACAGCAATACTTTATTGGATGAATCGGGAGTCATCGTCGCGTGCGCCCATCCAAAATTGGCTGCCTTATTGCGCGATTTTCAATGGCATGAATTGTTTTGGCAGCAGCGCGCGGCGGTGCAAAACGAGATGGGTTTTTATCTATTCGGTCACGGTTTGTATGAGAAGGCGATGCAGCCTTATGTTGGCATCACGGGGCAGGGCATCATCATTGATGTGGCGCGTGAATTTTTTAGTTGGGATGCCGCACGACAACATGCGCATTTGGATGAGCAGTTGGCACTCTATTGGACTAATCCTGCGCATTGCCTAAGCACCCGCGAGCTGTGTCCTGTGCCGCTGTTGGGCGTGCCAAGTTGGTGGGTGGATAACGGTATAGAGAGTTTTTATGCCAACACCGCGTACTTTCGCAGCGGGCGGCGGGCGTGACGCCACTCAAGTTTTTGGCGGGTTATTCCGCAGCGATACAAGCCCAAGCACAGCTACTTTTGCGCGAGGATAAGCTCGCCGCTCACCTCGCCGCAAAATATCCAGATACGCACACCATTCGCAGCGATAAGGCTTTATACGATTACGTTGTCGCCCTTAAAAATCAAGCGATGCGCGCCGCTCCGACCATTCATAAAGTGAGCTTTGATAGTCGGCTGGCGGTGCTGCATCGCGCGCTTGGTGTACATACCGCGAGCTCGCGCGTGCAAGGTGGCGGTCTGCGTGCGCATAGCGAAATTCGCATCGCCGCCTTGTTCAAAGACACGCCGCCAGAATTTTTGAAAATGATTGCGGTGCATGAGTTGGCGCATCTAAAGGAGTCGCAACACAACAAAGCGTTTTATCAATTGTGTGTGCATTTAGAGCCGAATTATCATCAATATGAGCTCGATTTACGCTTGTATTTGTGCGCGCAAGCGGCACAGAAAAGCGAGTTTTGCGCAGATTACAGCGATACACGCCGATTACTTCCGCTGCAAAAATCGGGGTAAATCTGGGTCAGCTGTGGCGAGTAATTAGCTATAAAAAACCGCTCAATTTGAGCGCGCCTTAACCTCTCCAATCTCTTTGTTTTGTATAAATATAAAGCCGCCCAGCGCAGCGCGTGGCTGTGCTAAAATGCGCGCTTTGTCATGCTTCGCTAACCCTAGGTCTAAAGAGCTCAAACATGGAACAACAATTCGCCAGAGAAACACTCCCCGTCAGCCTAGAAGAAGAAATGCGCAAGTCCTATTTGGACTACGCTATGAGCGTGATTATTGGTCGCGCGTTGCCGGATGTGCGCGATGGCTTGAAGCCTGTCCATCGCCGCGTTTTGTTCGCCATGCACGAGTTGTCGAATGACTGGAATCGTGCTTACAAAAAATCTGCGCGTATCGTCGGCGACGTAATCGGTAAATACCATCCGCATGGCGACACGGCGGTGTATGACACCATCGTTCGGATGGCGCAGCCGTTTTCGTTGCGCTACACCTTGGTCGATGGTCAGGGTAATTTCGGTTCGGTGGATGGAGATAACGCGGCGGCGATGCGTTACACCGAAATCCGCATGGCGCGTATCGCGCACGAATTGTTGGCTGACCTAGATAAAGAGACCGTTGATTTCGGGCCGAACTACGACGGTTCAGAGCATGAGCCTTTAGTTTTTCCGGCGCGCTTTCCCAATCTGTTAGTGAATGGTTCGTCGGGGATTGCGGTCGGTATGGCGACCAACATTCCGCCACACAATTTGAACGAAGTCATCGATGCATGTCAGGCGTTGTTGGCAAATCCTGAGTTGAGCATAGATGAGTTAATTGAATATGTGCCCGCGCCAGATTTTCCAACCGCAGGGTTTATTTACGGCTTGGCAGGCGTAAAAGAAGGCTATCGCACCGGTCGTGGTCGCGTCATTATGCGTGGACGTACCCACTTTGAAGACATCGGCAAAGACCGCGAAGCCATCATCATCGACGAGCTTCCCTATCAAGTAAATAAAGCCAATTTGCTGATTAAAGTCGGCGAATTGGTGCGCGAAAAACGCATCGAAGGTATTTCGGAAATTCGCGATGAATCCGACAAGTCGGGGATGCGCGCGGTTATTGAGTTAAAGCGCGGCGAAAACGCCGAAGTCATTCTAAACAAGCTGTACAAAGACACGCAGTTGCAAGACAGTTTCGGCATCAACATGGTCGCGATTATCGACGGCCAACCTAAGCTGTTAAACCTCAAACAAATCATCGATGCGTTCTTGCGTCATCGCCGCGAAGTCGTCACACGCCGCACGATTTTTGAATTGCGCAAAGCGCGCGAACGCGGTCATGTGCTTGAAGGACTGGCGGTTGCGTTGTCCAATGTGGACGAAATTATCGCGCTGATTAAAGCTGCCCATGCACCCTTAGAGGCCAAGCGTAGCTTGATGGCGCGTGCATGGCGTTCGTCCTTGGTAGAAGATTTATTGAGCCGCGTCAGCGACTCGTCGCGCCCTGATGGGCTGTTGCCAGAATTTGGTTTGACGGGTGAGGGCAATGCGCGCGGCTATCATTTATCTGATGCGCAAGCACAAGCGATTTTGGAGTTGCGTTTGCAACGCTTGACGGGTTTGGAACAAGACAAAATCGTCGGCGAATATCGCGAAATCATGGACAAAATTGCCGACTTGTTGGACATCTTGGCGAAGCCTGCGCGCATCACGCAAATCATCTCGGAAGAGTTGGCAGCAGTAAAAGCGCAGTTCGGCGATAAACGTCGCAGTGAAATCATCACCCATACGCACGACATGAGCATGGAAGATTTGATTGCGCCCGAAGATGTGGTGGTCACGCTGTCGCATGGCGGTTATATGAAGGCGCAGCCGTTGGCTGAATATCGCGCGCAAAAACGCGGTGGTCGCGGCAAGCAAGCGGCATCAACCAAAGAAGATGATTTTGTCGATAATTTATTTATCGCCAATACGCACAATCACATTTTGTGCTTCTCCAATTTGGGTCGCGTGCATTGGCTGAAAGTGTATGAAGTGCCGCAAGGCAGTCGCATCGCGCGCGGTCGTCCGATTGTGAATTTGTTGCAATTGGAAGCGGGCGAAAAAATCAACGCGATTCTGCCAGTGGTGGAATTCGCCGCAGATAAATTTGTGTTTTTTGCCACCTCAAAAGGCACGGTTAAAAAGACTCCGTTGGTGGATTTCTCTCGTCCGATGAAGCGCGGCATTATCGCCATCAATTTGGATGAAGGTGACTTTTTAATTGGCGTGGCGTTGACCGATGGCAAGCATGATGTGATGTTGTTCTCCGACGGTGGCAAGGCTGTGCGCTTTGACGAAAATGATGTGCGTGCCACGGGACGTGCTTCACGCGGCGTGCGCGGCATGAAGCTGGCGGAGCGCAATCAAGTCATTTCTTTATTAGTGGCAGAAGATGAACAACAAAGCGTGTTGACCGCGACCGAAAACGGCTTCGGTAAGCGCAGCCCGATTATCGAATACACCCGCCATGGACGCGGTACGCAAGGCATGATTGCGATTAAAACTTCCGAGCGTAACGGTAAAGTGGTTGCCGCAACCTTGGTCGGCGTGGAAGACGAAATCATGCTGATCGGCAGCAGCGGCGTGTTGATTCGTACTCGCGTCAATGAAATCCGCGAAATGGGTCGTACTACTCAAGGCGTGACGCTGATGAACGTGGAGAAGGGCGACAAATTGGTCAGTATCAGCCGCATTGCCGATCCAGAAGATGACGCTGAAAACGCCGAAGAGCAAACGGGCGAAGCCGCCAGCGAATAAGAGACAAACTAAGGTTAAACCATGACGATTTTTAATTTCAGCGCGGGTCCAGCGGTTTTGCCAAAAGCAGTGCTGCAACAGGCGCAAGCCGAGTTGTTGGACTGGCACCGCACGGGCATGTCGGTGATGGAAATGTCGCATCGCGGCAAAGAATTTATGTCTATCGCGGCGCAAGCCGAGGCGGATTTGCGCGAGCTGATGGGCATTCCTAGCAATTACAAAGTACTGTTTTTGCAAGGCGGCGCGACGCAGCAATTCTCCATGGTGCCGCTGAATTTATTGCGCGGCAAAGCGTCGGCAGATTATTTGAATACAGGTATCTGGTCGGAAAAAGCCATCACTGAGGCGCAAAAATTTTGCCGCGTGAATGTGGTCGCGACAGGTGCGGCGAACGGCTTTAGCGACGTGCCTAAAATGGCTACTTGGCAGTGCGATAAAAACGCCGCGTATTTGCATATCACGCCCAATGAAACCATAGGTGGCGTGGAGTTTGATAGCTTGCCAGCGTGCGGCGATGTGCCGCTGGTGGCGGATTTATCTTCGACTATTTTGTCGCGCAAAATTGACGTGGCGAAATTCGGTTTGATTTACGCAGGCGCGCAAAAAAATATCGGTCCGGCAGGCTTGACCATCGTCATCGTGCGCGAGGATTTAATCGGTCACGCGCCTGTTGGTACGCCGACCATGTTGGATTACCAAACCCACGCGGATAATGATTCGATGTACAACACGCCGCCCACTTATGGCATGTATATAGCGGGTTTGGTGTTTACATGGCTGAAACAAAATGGCGGCATTGCGGCGATGGAGCAGACCAATATCGCTAAGGCGAATTTGCTCTATGCGGCGATAGATAACAGCGCGGATTTTTATCGTTGTCCCGTGGCTAAAAATTATCGTTCGCGCATGAATGTGCCGTTCAAAACGCGTGATGCGTCAACGGATGCTGAGTTTGTTAAACAAGCTGACGCGCGCGGCCTGTTGCAACTCAAAGGACACAAATTAGCGGGCGGAATGCGCGCCTCAATTTACAACGCGATGCCGATAGAGGGTGTGCAAGCTCTGGTAAATTTCATGCAGGAATTTGCCGCCGCAAACTAAACAATATGAACGAAAAACTTATTCAATGCCGCGACCAAATTGATCACATCGACAACGAAATGTTGCAGATGTTGAACCGTCGCGCCGCGCTCGCGCAGCAAATTGGTCATCTTAAAGATAACGGTGTGGTGTTGCGTCCTGAACGTGAGGCGCAAGTGTTGCAACGCTTGCAAAGTAACAACCACGGACCATTAAGTAACGATGCGATTGTTGCTTTATTTACCGAAGTGATGTCGCAATGTCGTGCCTTGGAAGCTCCGCTGCATGTGGCGTATCTAGGCCCCGAAGGGACATTCACGGAAGCTGCCGCGCTGAAGCGTTTTGGCAGCGCAGTACAAGGTGCGCCTTGCGCGAATATCGACGATATTTTCCGTGCGGTGGAATCGGGCAAGGTGAATTACGGTGTTGCGCCAGTAGAAAATTCCACTGAGGGCGCGGTGGGTCGCACGCTGGATTTATTGATGCAAAGTAATCTGCAAATTTGCGGTGAAGTGATGTTGCCGATACACCAATGCTTGCTCGCGCAAAGCTGCGAATTGAGTGCGATTAAAACCGTGTATTCGCATCCGCAATCGTTAGCCCAATGTCAGGGTTGGCTCAATGTGCATCTGCCTCACGCGGCGCGCGTGCCTGCTTCTAGCAATGCTGAAGCGGCGCGATTGGCGGCAGAAAATCCCAACAGCGCGGCGATTGCGGGCAGCCAAGCAGCGGCGCATTTTGGTTTGACCGTGTGTGTGGAAAACATCGAAGACGACGCGAAAAATACCACGCGCTTTTTGGTGTTGGGCAAGCAACAAGTCTCACCCAGCGGTCGTGATAAAACCTCCTTGGTGTTGTCCGCTGCGAACCGTCCGGGCGCGGTGCATGAGCTGCTCGCACCCTTGGCAAAACATGGCGTTTCCATGACTAAATTAGAATCGCGCCCCGCGCGTTCGGGTTTGTGGGAATACGTTTTTTATATGGACATAGAAGGGCATCAGTGCGACACAAAAGTGGCGGCGGCACTGGCGGAACTCAAGCAGGTGGCGGCTTTCGTTAAGGTGTTGGGTTCTTATCCGATTGCTCACTAAATTTTTTTCGCATCAATAATCACTAGGTTTTTGTTATGAATTATTCCGAACTCGCACCGAGTTATATCCGTGCTATTGCCCCTTACCAACCCGGTAAACCTATCGCCGAGTTGGAACGCGAACTGGGCATCACGGGCATCGTTAAGCTCGCCTCAAATGAAAATCCATTGGGCGCAAGTCCGCTGGCAGTTGCTGCCGCGCGTGCGGCTTTGGATGAAGTGGGTTTGTATCCAGACGGCAATGGCTATGCCTTGAAAAGCGCGTTGGTGCAGCGTTACGGCGTGAAGCTAGAGCAAGTTTTTTTGGGCAATGGCTCGAATGATTTGCTGGAATTAGCGGCGCGTGCATTTTTAACGGTGGGCGATAAAGCGGTTTATTCGGATCACTCCTTCGCCGTCTATCCCTTGGCAACACAAGCGGTTGGGGCGACAGGGATCAGCGTTAAAGCGAATAATTTTGGTCACGATTTAGATGCGATGCGCATCGCGGCAGTAGAGCAGGGCGCGAAAATGATTTTTATCGCCAACCCGAATAATCCGACTGGCACGTTTTTATCAGGCGCGGCTTTGCATGAGTTTTTGCGCGCTTTGCCAGCGCATATTTTGGTGGTGTTGGACGAGGCTTATAACGAATATCTGCCGTTGGAAAATCGCTACAACAGCGTGGCATGGCTGGCAGAATTTCCTAATTTAATTATCTCGCGCACTTTTTCCAAAGCGTATGGCTTAGCATCGTTGCGCGTTGGTTACGCGCTGGGTAATGCGGGGGTGATGGACATGATTAACCGCGTGCGCCAACCGTTCAATGTCAACAGCATGGCGCAAGCGGCCGCAACCGCCGCATTGGGCGATGACGAGTTTGTAAAACGCACCTTTGAATTGAATCAACGCGGTATAGTACAACTCACGCAAGGCTTATCCGCATTGGGCTTGAGCTACATTCCGTCTAAGGCAAACTTCGTCAGTTTTCATGTTGTCAACGCCGCGCGGATTTACCGCCGCTTACTCGAACTGGGCGTGATTGTGCGTCCGATTGCCAACTACGCGATGCCCGATTATTTGCGCGTGAGCATCGGACTGGAAACAGAAAACAACAAATTTTTAGCTGCATTAAAAACAATTTTAGGAGAATAAAAATGATTATCGTCATGGGTCGTGAAGTAACGGATGCGCAAATTGGCGCGGTGGTTAAAAAGCTCGAAGCCGCAGGCTTGCAAGCCAACATTTCGCGCGGTATTGAGCGCACCGTGATTGGCGCAATCGGCGACGAGCGCAAGCTGTCACCTGAAATGTTTACGCCGCTGCCAGGTGTGGAATCTGCCATGCACATCGCTAAACAATACAAAATTGTGTCGCGTGAATCGCATAAAGAAAATACCGTTATCGACATCGCAGGCGTGCCTTTGGGCGGCAATCAAATTCAAATTATCGCGGGCCCGTGTTCGGTAGAAACCCAAGAGCAAATGGATTTGTCGGCTAAGTTTGTGAAAGAAGCAGGCTGTCGTTTGATGCGCGGTGGCGCATTCAAACCGCGCACCAGTCCCTACACTTTTCAGGGCAAGGGCGTAGAAGGTCTGGAAATTTTCCGTAAAGCAGCTGCGGTACAAAAACTGCCGATTGTCACCGAGCTGATGGACATTCGCATGTTGGATACCTTTATGGAACACGACGTGGATGTGATTCAAATTGGCACGCGCAATATGCAAAATTTTGACTTGCTCAAAGAAGTGGGACGCATTAACAAGCCTGTCATTTTGAAGCGCGGCATGTCGGCGACCATTTCGGAATGGTTGATGGCGGCGGAATACATCGCAGCGGGCGGCAATCACAACATTATTTTTTGCGAGCGCGGCATCCGCACTTTTGAAACTTACTACCGCAACGTGTTGGATGTCACCGCGATTCCCGTGCTGAAAAAAGAAACCCATTTGCCCGTGATTGTTGACCCTTCGCACGCAGGCGGCAAAGCTTGGATGGTCGCCGCTTTATCGCAAGCCGCGATTGCCGCAGGTGCGGATGGTCTGCTAGTTGAGATGCACCCGAACCCATGTGAAGCATGGTGCGA
>JARCRQ010000094.1 GCA_029850585.1 Sideroxydans sp. | reverse complement strand
CCGAAGTACAAAAACGGACGACGGATAAAGCTATTCGACGCGCCGATAAGTTTAGCAACTTCGATTTCGTCACGTTGCGTAAGAATTTGCAAGCGGATGGTGTTGAAGGTGATGGCAATCAGCGCGAGGCTGAGCAAGCTCGCCAAAATCAGCACCGCAACCTTAGCAAACTTGAGCAACGCCGCCAGCTTGTAAGCCCATGCTGAATCGAGTTGTGCCACTTCAACACCATCCGCTTGCAAATTCTTACGCAACGTGACGAAATCGAAGTTGCTAAACTTATCGGCGCGTCGAATAGCTTTATCCGTCGTCCGTTTTTGTACTTCGGTGCGCTGCAAGGGCTGCTCGGCGGCATTGCAGCGTATGTGCTGATTTTCATTAGCTTAGTGCTGCTCAATTACCCACTCGCCACGGTCTCGCAGCTCTATGCCAGCAGCTTTACTCTGCAAGGCTTGGGCTGGAGCGATAGCTTGTCCTTGCTGATGTTCTCGCTGTATTTAGGCTGGTTGGGCGCGTGGCTGTCGGTGTCCAAACATCTCGCCGAAATCGAGCCGCACTAAGGAACTGAAATCCGATTTGGCACTCTCATCGCGCGAGTGCTAAAATCGGTTCTTCTAGGAGGTCACAACCATGAACACCACGATGCTAAGTTTCCCTATGCCGCAAGCCTTAGGCAGCCATGAAAGCTATGTGCAAGCGGTACAGCGTTTCCCAATTCTGAGTGCCGAGCAAGAATTGCAACTGGCGCGTCGTTTTCATCACGACGACGACTTGGACGCGGCGCGTGAGCTTATTGTTTCGCACTTACGCGTGGTAGTGAGTGTGGCACGCGGCTATGCAGGCTATGGCTTACCTCAGGCAGACTTAATTCAAGAAGGCAACATCGGGCTGATGAAAGCGGTCAAACGCTTTGACCCTGAACATGGCGTGCGTTTAGTGTCGTTCGCGCTGCATTGGATACGCGCCGAGATACAAGAATATGTGGTGCGCAACTGGCGCATGGTGAAAATTGCCACCACCAAAGCACAACGTAAATTATTTTTTAATCTGCGTAGTTTGAAGCAAGGACTCGCCCCGCTCAATCCTAGCCAAGTCCAAGAAATTGCCACGCAGTTAAATGTCACACCGCATGATGTGGTGGAAATGGAAGCGCGCTTTGCGGGACACGAGTTAGCACTCGATCCGACTAGCAGCGACGACGAAGATAACTATTCACCCATCAACTATTTGGCGGCAAACACCGCTCACGAACCCGCGCAACTATTAGAAGCCAAGCAGCTAGAAACGCAGCAAACACTAGGTTTGAGCAACGCGCTGGCAAGTCTAGATGAGCGTAGTCGCCGCATCATTGAGGCACGTTGGTTGAACGAAGAGTCCAGCCTAACGCTGCATGATTTAGCAGCTGAGTTCCAAGTTTCCGCAGAGCGTATTCGCCAAATTGAGCAAAAGGCGTTAAGCAAAATGCACGCTGCTTTAAGCCAGTAATCACTGTGTAATAGACGTAAAAAAGCCGCATCGTTATGCGGCTTTTTATTGCAACTACAGCTTACTTTACAATCGTCAAAGTCGGCTTTTTTGCAGCAGGTTTAGCGGCTTGTTCCGCACTCGTCTCATTGCTTTGCGGTTCATCGGCTTGAAACACCAAGCCTTGTCCCGTCTCTTTAGCAAAAATTCCTATTACCGCGCTAACTGGCACAATTAAACGGAATGGCGTGCCAGAAAAACGTCCTTCACAGGTGATGTAGTCATTTTCCATCGCCAAGTGACGTACCGCCGCCACGCCTAAATTCAACACAATCTCGCCATCTTTGACAAACGCCATCGGTACTTGGGTGTTGGCATCCACTTTAACGGCGAGATAAGGCGTGAAACCGCTATCTTCGCACCAATGATGCAAGGCGCGAATCAAATAGGGGCGGGTGGAAATTTCACTCACTTGCGCATCGCTCTTTCAGCAGAAGTCAGTGCGTCGATAAAGCCTTGACGCGAGAACATGCGTTCCGCGTATTTCATCATCGGCGCAGCTTCCTTAGGCATCACGATGCCGTATTTATCTAAACGCCATAACAACGGTGCCATCGCCACATCCAACATCGACAAATCATCACCCATCAAAAACTTTTGCTTGGTCAAAATTTGCGATAACTGCGTCAAATTGTCACGAATCGCTGCGCGTGATTTATCCAATGTTTTTGCCGTGCCTAATTCCAACACGTCCACATGGCGATACAACTCTTGTTCAAAACGATGCAAGAACAAACGGGTACGACCACGCAACACGGGATCAGGCGGCATCAATTGTGGGTGAGGGAAACGCTCATCAATGTATTCGTTGATGATGTTGGCTTCATACAAAATCAAATCACGCTCAACTAACACAGGCACTTTGCCGTATGGATTGATGGTGGCGATGTCTTCTGCACGACCTGACAAATCCACATCAATCACTTCAAAGTCCATGCCTTTTTCAAACAGCACAATGCGGCAGCGGTGGCTGTAAGGACACGTCGTGCCTGAGTACAGCGTCATCATTAGTATTTACCTCGGATCAGTTGAGTACGTTGCATCATCAAGCGCACCGAAAAGAAACCTACTGCGCCCACTACGGCGGTCACGGCTAATGCTGCAACAAAAGGATAAGCACCTTGTGTGTCCACGCCCGCAATCCAAATAAAGCGTTCAAACAGCGTGCCGACAATAATACTTATGGCAACAGCATTGATGGCGGCTTCATTATGACGTGGCTTAGGGAAACAGAAAGTCACGAATGGAATCACAAACTTCATGACTAAAATTGCCCACCACAGCACCGCATAACTACCGTTTTGCATCGCAAAAATACGACCTGTTTCGTCAGGCAAATTACCGTACCAAATGGTTAAGTATTGCGCGTAGAAGGTGTAAATCCACAACAAAGTAAACGCCAACATCAGTTGCGCTAAGTAGTTGTACATTTTTTCTGACACGGGACGCAACAAGCGTTGGCGCGTATTCAACACATAAATCCACACCACTAAGAATGCGAGGAACATGCCGAAGTTGCTGACAAATTGCTGCATCCCGTAAATCGCACTATGCCAATGCGGCACTAGCGTCATTTCAAAATCCCACGCCATCATGGTGCTGTAGATAACGAAAGCAAATGGAATCCAAGTGGCAATGGTATGAAAACGTTCTGCATCTTCTGGGCTGCGTTCGCTCACGCCTTGACGCTTAATAAACACCCAATACAGAGCCATCATAAATACCATGCCCAACACTTGACGCACGCTCAACAAGGTTGGTGTGTACCAGCCTGGCATGGCATGTTCGCCATGCTCCGCATTCCACCAAGGGAAAGTATGTTCGCCGCCCACTAATAAAATAATCAGCAACACGAACGCGAGTGGGAACAAGGCAAACAACGATGACGCTAAATGACGTACTTCAAAACGCCATTTGGCATTCACCAAATGCAACACTGAACACAGTGCTACGCCGCTCAATGCCAGCGACAACACCACCATAAAACTGACGGACAACACAGCCCAATTGCTATATTCAAACATTTTTGTTGTCTCCTATTTTGCAGCCGCTGCGGCGACTGCTGCCGGAGCTTTTTGCAATACTTTACGAACGTAATTGACCACATGCCAGCGTTCTTCAGCACTCAAGTCATTGGCGTAACTAGGCATCACTGCGCCACCCAAACTCATGTAGCCGAAGATATGACCATCGGGATAGTCTTTCGCATCCCAAGTGTGCATCTCGTTACTGTTGGTCAGATTCCACGGCAACATCACCAGCTTGGCACCGACTAAACCATCACCTTTGCCTGATTGACCATGACATGCGACACAATAAATCTCAAACAAACGACCGCCCATTGCCACTGATTTTTCATCAGCCGCAATCGGATTCGCCATTTTGCGTGCGGCTTCTTGGTCTTTAACAAACGTGGTCGTGCCTTTAACGGGTACCGAACGCTTAGGGAACGGTGTCATGCCCGGCGCATCAGGATTAACACTTTCTTGCGGCTTGATGCTGACTTGATTAGCCATATCTTGCGACCACGGCCAGGCTTGCGCCACCGCTGGTAAAACAAACAACGCCACTGCTAAGGATAATTTTTTCATTTCCCTGCCTCTTCTTGAATTTCTAATGCTTCATGCTTAGTAAAGATATTTTTCAATGTGCTAATTGCTGCATCGTCAGCTTTAACCAAGATACCGATTTGATCTTCCGAAACCTTAGAGCTATACAAAGGTGAGCGACGTGCAGGCAAACCTGCACACACCAAAAAGCCCAGAATGGTAATAAACACCCCACCCAAAATGAACATTTCGTAAGTCAGTACGAAGTTAGGCGGAAACGGCACGATAGGCTTACCACCCTTGATTTGCTCGTAGAAGTTAGCTTGTGCGCCTGAGATTAAAAAGAATCCCAACAAGCCACCCATCAACGCGCCAAACAGTGTGAACCACTGCACATACACGGGCTTGTCGCCTAACATCTCCTCCACTTCAGGATGTTCAATCGGTGACTTAACCACTAAGTCGTTATTGACATCAAAGCCTTTAATCGAAGTGTTGCGTAGTTCTTTAATGACTTGCTCAGCTTCATCAAAATTGCTGAACAAGGCGAGTAAATGACGTTGGCTCATTAGTGCGCTCCCTTCGCTTGCATACCGGACGCTTCCAATTTCTTAGTCGCGCGGCTACGGTGATAAACCATCTCTTTAACCTCGTACATCGACACGGATGGGAACACTTTACAGAACACCATAAACAGTAAAGTAAACCAACCAAAGCTACCAAACACGATGCCCCACTGTACCCATGAAGGCCACTGATTGTGATCCCATGTCCAAGGGTAGTAACCATGCGAGAAGGTTGGTGCAACAATCATCCAACGCTCTAACCACATACCTAAGTTGAGCAACAATGAAGTCACTAACAACACGGGGATATTGGTTTGGAAACGTTTGAAAGCCAACATCAAAGGCACAATCGAACCGCAGAAAATCATGCCCCACCAGAATGGTGCGTAAGGACCCGTGGCTTTTTGAATCAACACGTCTTTGGATGGCTGATCGTGACCGTACCAAACTGAAGCAAACTCAATCGCATTCAAGTAAGTCCAAATCATTGCAATCGCAAAGGTCAAACGCACCGTCTTTTTCAGAATCGACAGCGTCATGTACTCTTCAAACTTGAAGGTGTAACGCAAGATAATGAACAGCGTAATAATCGCCGCGCAACCTGAATACAAGGCACCTGCTACAAAGTAGGGCGGGAACGAAGTCACATGCCAACCAGGTTGTTGCGACATGGCAAAGTCCGAAGCCACGATAGAGTGCACTGACACCGCCAAAGGAATCAAGAAACACGCGATGGTCAAGTAAGTGATACGGAAGTTACGCCATTGACGATCTGTCCCTTCCCAACCTAATGACAACCAGGTGTACAACTTCTTGCGCCAGCCGTCGTGCATGTTGTCGCGGCAAATTGCCAAGTCAGGAATCATCCCCACGAACAAGAACAAAATAGACGAGCTCAAGTAAGTGAAAATCGCCATCGCATCCCACAACAACGGGGATTGGAAATTTGGCCACAAACCACGGTCATTCGGGTAAGGCAGCGAGTAGTAGAACTGCCACAAACGACCCAAATGCACCATCACGAACAAGCCCGCTGTCATCAGCGAGAACGTCGTCATGGCTTCGGCAAAACGGTAAATCGGCTTACGCCAATCAGCGTGCATCAGATGCAAAATTGCTGACAGCAACGTACCCGAATGGCTCATACCAATCCAGAAGATGAAGGTGGCGATGTACAGCCCCCACACATGCGGATTGTTCAAATTAGAAACACCCATACCCATGTTGTACTGGTAAACCTCGCACCCTACGGCAACGCTAATCATGGCAATCGCAACCGCCAAAATCACCCAATACAACTTACGCGGTGACTCCAAACTCTTGAGCACGTCTTTATTAATCTTTGCCCAAGCAATGTCTTCGTTAATATCTTTCATGGTTATTCCCTAACTTTGCAGCGAATTAAATCGCGCTTTCGCGCACGCGTTCCATGTACATCACCGATGGATAAGCCCGCAGCTCTTCCAAAATGCGATAACCACGCAACCCACTATCAGCTTCTTTGTCTTTTTCTTGCTCGTCAGCGGTCAGCTCAACGCGTTGAGCCTTCCATTGCTGATGAACTTTAGATTCAGAATCAATCAAGTTACCAAAAGTAATTGCACCCGTTGGACAAACTTGCTGACAAGCGGTTTGCACTTCGCCGTCTTTGAGCACGCGACCTTCGTTCTTGACGCTACGCTCACCGGCACGAATCCGTTGCACACAGAAAGTACATTTTTCCATCACGCCTTTGCTACGCAAAGTAATGTCTGGATTGAGCTGTTGCGTCATCTCCGCAGGCCAAACATTTTCAGTGGTTGGGTAGTCGTACCAGTTGAAGTAACGCACTTTGAACGGACAGTTTGCCGAGCAGTAACGTGAACCAACGCAACGGTTGTACGCCTGTGAATTCAAGCCATCTGGCGTGTGATTGGTCGCACCCACTGGGCACACGGTTTCGCACGGAGCGGCTTCACATTGCTGACACATCATCGGCAGGAACTGCGCGCCTTGATCGGGGAACTCACGCGTCGCAGGTTCAAGCGAGGTCGTGTCATCCACTGGCCAGTAACGCTCAATGCGCATCCAGTGCATCGAGTGTCCCGCTGCATATTTTTCTTTACCCACTACAGGCAAATTATTTTCGGCATAACACGCCACGCTGCACGCGTTACAACCCGTACAAGCATCAAGGTCGATGCTCATTGCCCATTTGTAAGGATCGTGAGGCACGTCGCCTACGGGATGCGCGTGACGGAACTCCGACCAGTTTTCTAATAAGTTAGTTACCGACATGCTTTAAGCCTCCCCAGAAAGTTCAACTTGATCACTGGCGATATTCACAGCGATTTTCTTGCCGTGTTGATTGCCGCCCGCCGCACCTTCATCTTTAACAACAATGACGCGTTTGCCTGTTTTGCTGATTTTTACCAGCGTTTCGTGCATCGCCAACTCGCCTGTTTCGTCATCAAAAACACGATCCAAAATAGCAAACGGATTCACGCCAAAACCTTTGGCATAACGCCCCATCGCATCGTGTCCGCGCCCCAAAGGAATCGACACGGCATCAGGATGTATCCCGTTAAACAAATAGGCTTGCGCCTTAACCGTACCGTTTTTAGATTCCACCTCAACGATGTCACCCTCAACAATGCCAAGCTCAGCAGCTTTCTTAGGATGAATCTCGACCCATGAATCCCACACGATAGTGGTCAAAGGATCAGGTGATTCTTGCAACCAAGGCTGGTTAGCATGACGACCATCACGCAAACTTGCCGTCACGCTCGGAATCAAACGCAAGGGGAATTTGGCATCAGTATCAACCGCAGCAGGCAACTTAATTTCGCTCGCCAACTTCGCCACCAACTTATTGCTCGTCCCTGCCACATTCACCAAGCCTGCGCTTAACAAATCATTCCAGAACACCTCGTCATCCACACCCACATCGGCAAACTGACGCTTGTTTTGCAATAAAGCGGTGCGCACATACGCGTAGTAGTCTTCAAACGCCGCGTATTCCGCCGCGCGATTTTTCTTAATCAGCGTCAACAACACATCGCCCATACCGCGCGTATTGGCGTGCAGCTTTTCCATTAAAGGCTGCTGAATACTGATTTGCACGCCATCTGGTTGATATTCAGCGATATGCGTACCCCAGTCTTCCAAGGCAGAATCCAGCGGCAACACCAAATCAGCCTGCAAAGCGGTTTCATCTAAGTAGTGCGCGAAGGCAACCTTGAAGCCCGCTTTCGCCATATTGGCAGCGAAGTTGGTTTCTTTAGGCGCGGTAAATACTGGATTGACACCATAAGTGAACAACACTTTAGTTTGACCGTCCGCCAAGCGATTATTGACCATACGCAATGCCGCCGAGTTACCTAAAGATGGCGCAACTTGCGGGAATGGCACGCTGGCAGCCGCTTCGATGGTTTTACCCACGTTGCCCAACACCTGATTGAGCAAGTTAATCGCAGCAGCGTTTTGTGAACCATGCGCATAACCTTCCGCAGCAGAGCCTAGCAACACCAAGCTAGGTGAGCGTTCTTTCAAGATTGCCGCCAATTTAACCAAATGATCCGTGCTGACACCTGTTTCTTGGCTCACGCGTTCTTTGTCATAAGGCTTAACCATCGCCGCGACAGCCGCTGGCAAACTCAAGCCCGCCAAGCCCAACGCGTTAATCACGCCCAACGCCAACACACCCTCGGTACCTGGCTTGACCACCAACCAACGATCGGCATTCGCGCCCGTCAAAGTCATCTTAGATTCGACTTGCACCAACACGCCGCGCTGACCATCGCTGCCTTTGCGGAACTGTGCATATTGCTGCGAGAAATGCACGGGAGAAACCCACGCACCCAAAAAATCCGCACCAAACGACAACACGACTTTTGCCTTGTTGATATGGAAACGCGGCATTTCTACGCCATACGATTTCAAATTAGCGGCGCGTTGCACGGCAGGCGAAATCGCTTCATAAACGAAGTGATTTTTGCTCGCCAAACTATCCATATAATTGCTTAATAAAACCTTTAGATGACCGCTAATCGTGCCAGTCATAAAGTCGATGTTATCGCCACTCACGCCATTTAATTTTTGCGCAATCAGCTCATATGCCTTTTCCCAAGTAATCGTCTCGCCCTTGTCGCCATTACGCAACAACGGCTCGCGCACGCGGTCAGGATTGTAGTGATGCTGCACACCCGCTTGACCCAAACCACACATTTTGCCGCGATTGATAACTGAATCAGCATTACCTTCCAGCTTGAGTACGCGACCTTCACGCACACGTCCCGTTACGCTACAACCCGCTTCGCATTGCGCGCAAGTTGAATTGAAATAGGTCGAAATACCCGGAGCAACATACGCTGCCGCCTCCACATACGACACGACCGTCTCTTTACCGTCTTGCACTGAAGTATTACCACAGCCAGTCAGCGCAACAGCCGCGCCGCCCCAACCGAGCACCTTCAGGAAATCACGTCGATCAAAATTGTTGTCTATCATCACAACCTCACTGAAAAATTCTTGAAATTAGTACGCATTACTTTAGTAATGGCACGATGAGCAATCGTTAGGGCCTTTGGCAACCACCGTGCCATCCGCTTTCACCGCAGGCTTTTTCATCGCATACCAATACGCCGCTGTACCAATAGGCATCCCACCTTGAGCCACAACAACATGCTCTTTTTCATGGCAGCTCATACACCAGCCCATCGCCAATGATTTTTGACGGCGCGCCACAGTCATTTCTTTCACGTCGCCATGACAGGCTCCGCAAACTTCTTGCACAGGGCGGTTTTGCTGGAACACAAAACGCTTGATATGACGCTCGTGGTTAAAACGCACGAAGTCAGGCAGGTCATGCACCTTTTTCCAAGGAATCGCTTTTTTAGCGTCCCAGTATTCAAAGAGCTTTTTGATACGCGGTGTTTCGCGCACTGACTCAATGTTTTGGTGACAGCCGATACATTTCTGCATTGGCGGTATGCCTGCCACATTGCCGCGACGCGAATACGTGTGGCAATAAATGCAGTTGATACCCATGTCTTTAGCATGACGGTTATGAGGAAATTCAATAGGCTGCTCAACAACAGGGCCTAAATCATCGGCGGTAGTTAATGGTTCTAAATGCGCATCAGCGGCGAAACTACTGCTGGCAGAAAGCAAACCCATTAAAAGAATGGCAAAGCGAATAAAGCGATACATCGTATGTGGCTCCCCCAACAAACAATTTAACGCGCGCTAAAATGGATTTTTAGCGCGGTAGGTAAATGAAACGGATTATTTTGCTGCGGCGTGTCGCTTAATATGGATTTCTTGCTTTATATTAGCGTGCTAAAACTTGCTATTGCGACAACGGACGAATAATGTCGATTCCGAAAAACAATGTCAACACCCGCATCAATAATATCTTTTTCTCACCCCCTAAAAAACAAGCGCTGTCATGCAATTACAGCATGTGCTTATATTTAATTTTGCCCAAAATAGTTGACTAAACCTATGTCTGAAGAACGTGCCGTATTAGATTTTTTTGCTCAAACAGAGAACTTATCCCTCGCTTTAGCGGTCGCTGACCAAACCGATGGCTTACGCGAACAACTCAACACGCGCTTCTGGTCGCAACTGATTAGCCAATTAGCCAACACACTCGCCCCGCACTGGCGCATTTCCGCGACCGAAGACCGCAACGCGGCGGACAGCTTGGTGGGCTTTTATTGCACGCCGTTAAACGACCAAGCAATTTGCCTGCGCCCCATGATGGAGCAACAAAATCTCGGCAAAGGCTTACAAATTTACCTAGGCTTGATGTGGAGCAGCGCACCTACCCCTGAACACCTAGCATTGCCTGCGGTACACGCCTTGAGCGAGTTGATGAGCGCGCAAGGACTAAAAGGCAATGCTAATTTCTTAGCCTGGCAATGGACACAACTCTATCCGCGTCGTAAAGATTTTTTACTGCGCTATCAGCAACAGCCCGAAGTCGCCATCGCCGAAGCCGCCGCGTTAATGCAAAAGCTCATTTTTAAGCAACAAGCTGCAATAACCGCCGCCAACCAGCAACTCGCCGCCGCGCCGCGCAGCATGACCATTTCGCTAGATAAATTGCGCAGTAAGAAGTGAGTGGCGCGGTGCACCTTAAGTTGTAAGTGGGGAGTGATGAAACCTGCGCATCGCCTTTTCCGCTTACGCATCAGGCGCAACGCGCCGTTCCACTGACCACTTGCGGGCTTAGATGGGATTGTCTTGATTGAAAAACTGGTGGGTCAGATTAAATTTTGCGGCGAGATGCGCGCCCAATGCTTGGATGCCAAATTGCTCGGTGGCGTGGTGACCTGCGGCAATAAACGCTACGCCGCTCTCGGTGGCGAGATGAAAGTTTTGCTCGGAAATTTCGCCCGTAATGTAAGCGTCCACACCTAGCGCAATGGCTTGCTCAAAATAGCCTTGCGCGCCGCCGGTGCACCAAGCCACACGGCGAATAGCCCGACCATCGCCCGCGATAATTTGTGGGACGCGCTGTAATTTTTCACCCAGCTGCGTTGCTAACGCCGCCAAACTGCTAGTTGCTTCCAGCTCACCCTCATTTAGCAAATTATTGTCGCCATGCCGCGCGACTAATTGCCACCCCATCAGCCTTGCCAACTCGGCGTTATTGCCGAATTGCTGATGCGCATCTAAAGGCAAGTGATACGCCAGCAAACTCATGTCATGCGCTAATAATTTGCCGATACGATTTTTTTTAATGCCCACGATAGGAGCGGCTTCATTGCGCCAAAAGAATCCGTGATGCACCAACAGCGCGTCCGCGCCCCACGCTGTCGCCGCATCAATCACGGCTTGCGAGGCACTCACTGCGCTGGCAATACGTCGCACTTCAGCACGCCCTTGCACTTGCAATCCATTCGGGCAATAGTCCTTGAATAAATCAGTTTGTAATAGCTGTGCGGTATAATCTCGCAGTTCAAAAAGTTGCATATTTTCCCTCGTTAACACACCCAAAAAAATCATCTTACCATGCGTAAAAATTGGCTTTTATTCACTCAAGCTGTCACCGTCGCGCTCGCCGTGTTGTTTGTCATTAGCACCTTAAAGCCTGAACTGCTCCCTAGCCGCAACGGTATCGTCACCTTGTATCAAAACGCGCCCGCAACGACACCGAACGAAGCCCATCCTGCCGCTGCTAGCTTGAGCAATGCTGCGCAAAAAGCCATGCCATCGGTGGTCAACATTTTTACCAGCAATGCGGCAAAACAACCTAATCGCTCGTTACAAAACGACCCGCGCTTCAAGTTCTTTTTTGATGAGCAAGAAAATCCGCAAACCAACAACGCCAGCCTAGGTTCGGGCGTATTGGTCAGTGCCGACGGTTACATTCTCACTAACCATCACGTTATCGAAGCCGCCGAGCAAATCGAAGTTGCACTCGCCGATGGACGTAAAGCCCGCGCACATCTGATTGGCTCCGACCCGGACACCGATTTGGCGGTGATTAAAATTGACTTGGGCAAAAAGCTCGCCGCGATTACTTTTGCGCAAAGTGATGCGGTGCGCATCGGCGATATGGTGCTTGCCATTGGCAATCCATTTGGCGTAGGTGAAACCGTTACCATGGGTATTGTCAGCGCGCTCAAGCGCGACCACTTAGGACTGAACACCTTTGAAAGCTACATCCAAACCGATGCGGCGATTAACCCCGGCAATTCGGGCGGGGCACTCATAGATGTCAACGGTAATTTAATCGGTATCAACAGTGCGATTTATTCACCCAATGGCGGCTCGCTCGGCATCGGCTTCGCCATCCCCGTCAGCACGGCAAAACAGACCTTGGAGCAAATTATTCAACACGGTAGCGTGACGCGCGGCTGGTTAGGTGCGAGCGTGCAAGAACTCACTCCCGAACTCATCGAATCACTCAATCTCGGCGCAGCACAAGGCGTGCTGATTACCAGTGTGATCAACAACAGCCCTGCCGAGCGGGCGGGCATCCGCACTGGCGATTTGTTGTTGACTATCGACACACACCCCATTCAAGACTGGAGCACCATGCTAGACACCGTTTCCGCCATTGCGCCCAACACCCGCATTGCGGTGCAACTGTTGCGCGACGGTGCAACACTAGAATTGCAGCTCAAGGTGGGCAAGCGGCCTCAACCGCGTAATTAGCTTGCGTAGCACGCTGATTATTTGAATTTTTCATTTTGGCGCGGTCACTCCTTGTGTTAAGGTGCGCGCCGCTTTTAAGGTGCTGGGTGATTTCATCATTCAGTTAAACGGGAAACAGGTGCGGATTTATCCTAGGGATTTTTCTTATGCCTGTGCTGCCCCCGCAACGGTAAGCAAGTCAGTACGCATCAATAAGCCACTGTGAGCAATCATGGGAAGGCGATGCGTTACCCCAAACGGGTGGAGAATTTTTCACCTCGCTTTGAGCTTGTGAGCCCGGATACCGGCCTGAAAGTCATGAGCAGAAGAAGTCGCGGGTGGCGGCCTCATAGCAACATTTTGCAACGCGCTTTTTACAGCCGTATCTCAATCGAGATGCGCCCAAGCATCGTTCGCGTCATGCGCACTTCTTCTGATTTTTAACGTACTCGCGGGGTCGCGGGTACTCATCAGGAGTATCGCAATGCAGTATAAAAAAATCACCGCCGCCATTTTGTGCGCGGCAACCTTCCCTACTTTCGCCGCTGAAATTTTGCCCGATGTGGTCGTCACCGCGACGCGCACCGAACAAGCTGCCGACAAAACTTTAGCGTCCAGCACCGTTATCACGCGCGCCGACATCGACCGCTTGCAAGCGCAATCGTTGACTGACGTATTGCGTGGCGTGGCGGGCTTAACCTTGAGCAATAACGGTGGCGCGGGCAAAGCTAGTTCGGTGTTTATGCGCGGCACCAATGCTGACCATATTTTGGTGTTAGTCGATGGCATAAAAATCGGTTCGGCGACGACAGGCACAGCTTCGTTTCAAGATATTCCCGTGGCACAAATCGAGCGCATCGAAATCGTGCGCGGCCCTCGTGCCAGCTTGTATGGATCGGAAGCAATCGGCGGGGTGATACAGATTTTCACCCGAAAAAAAGGCAACAGTTCCGCCAGCTTCACGGCAGGGAGTTATGGCACTTACAACACCACAGCAGGTATCTCTGCTGGCGATGCGAATGGCTGGGTAAACTTGCAAGCCCAACAGCAAAACGTGCGCGGTTTCAATGCGTGCCGAGGCAGTTTGGTGGCGGGCTGTTTCGTGAATCAACCCGACAAAGACGGCTACCACAACAGCTCATTGGGTTTGAACGCGGGCTATGTGGCCGACAACGGCATCCGCAGCGAAGTGAATGCCTTGCAAGCGGTCAGCAAAAATCAATATGACGGCAGTGCGTTTTCGGGTAATCAAGCTGAAGGTCTGCAACAAGTCGTGGGCGGCAACGTGAAATTTAGCCCCACACAAAACTGGCTGACCACCTTGCGCTTAGGCTCAGCACAAGATAATTCCAATGCCTTCTTTAATGGCACATTTGTCAGCCGTTACAACACGCAACGCGACAACCTGTCGGTACAAAATGATTTTGCATTACGCGACAATCAGCTGGTCACGATAGGCTTTGACCAACAAAAAGATACGGTGAATAGCACCACGGCGTATGCCAAAACCACGCGCAACAATGATGCTTTCTTTACCCAGTATCAAGGCAGCGTGGGTGCACACAGCGTGCAGCTCTCCGCTCGTCGCGATAACAACCAGCAATATGGTGGGCATAGCACCAGTGGGGTTGGCTATGGCTATGCGTTGAATGATGACACCCGTTTGACCGCCTCGGTCGGCACGGCATTCAAAGCGCCGACCTTTAACCAGCTGTATTTCCCAGGCTTTGGCTCAGCAACCTTGCGTCCGGAGTTGTCGCGCAGCACTGAAGTCGGCATCGCACAACACACCGATTTGGGCAAATGGTCGCTCAATGCATATGAGACCAAAGTGACCGATTTAATAGGCTTTGACGCCCGATTCAATCCCGTGAATATCAATACTGCCACCTTGCGCGGCCTGGAAGCACAGGCACTCACGCAGATTGCCGACTGGGACATCACCACGACGCTGACGTCGCAAGATCCACGTCAAACGTCGGGCGTGAATAGCGGCAAGCTGCTCAATCGTCGCGCCACCAAAACCGCGCGCATCGAACTGGCGCATCAATTTGCTGAGCTGCGTGTGGCAAGTTCGCTATATGGCGAAGGTCGTCGTTACGATGATTTGGCGAATACAGCGGGCAAAAAACTGGGCGGTTACAGCTTGCTCGATTTGCGTGCCGAATATCGCATCGCTCCCGAATGGCGGGTACAAGGGCGGGTGGACAATCTGACCGACAAGCAATACGAGACTGCGCAATTCTTCAATCAAGCGCGGCGCGGGTTATACTTGACGCTGTCTTACCAAGCTAAGTAATCATCAATAATTTTGTGGCGGATACAGCAATGTATCCGCTGCATTTTTTAAGGAGCAAACCATGCAATTTCTATCTAATCGCAAAGTACAAATCGGCATCGCTTTGATTGCTTTAATGGCGGCGACGCGCAGTAATTTATTTAATCACTTTGGCACCGCAAATTTTTTACCCGATGCCTCATTAGCTGTTTTCATCCTCGCGGGATTTTTCATTGCCAGCCCCGCTTTTTTTGCCGCGCTGTTTCTCGAAGCGGTGGTGATTGATTACCTCGCCATCACGCAATTCGGCGTGAGCGATTTTTGTATCACGCCTGCCTATTGGGGACTGATTCCTACCTATCTGGTGCTGTGGGCGGCGGGACGTTTTTACGCACGCATTGCACAACATAATCTGCGCAGTCTGAGCGTTTTTGCAGCGATTGCTTTCGTGGCATTGAGCATCGCCTTCTTCATTTCTAACGGCGCGTTCTACGCATTTTCAGGACGCTTCCCTGATATGAATATGACCGACTACGTCGCACGTGTTGCCCAATACTATGTGCCGTATTTAAGCAGTGGCGTGACCTACCTCGTGCCCGCCGCCTTGATTTATGCCCTCGCGCAACAACGCCTAAAAGCTCATGCCTGACAACCAAGAACAACACCAAAAACGCATGGCACGCAAGAAAAGCGTCATCGACGCATCTATCGCCAAAGCCAATGAGGACAAGGGCTTGCTACTGGTGCTAACGGGCAACGGCAAAGGCAAGTCTAGCTCCGCGTTCGGCATGGTGGCGCGCAGTTTGGGCTACGGCTTTAAGGTTGGTGTGGCGCAATTTCTCAAGAGTCGCCGCGACACGGGCGAAGAAAAATTCTTAGGTACGCAAGCGGGTGTGGACTGGCAAGTATTAGGTGACGGCTTCACTTGGGACACGCAAGATAAAGCCGCCGACATTGCCACCGCGCAACGCGGTTGGCTGGTGGCACAAGGGTATTTGCGCGATGCAAGCCTGCATCTGGTGGTATTAGATGAGCTGACTTACTTGCTCAAATACGGCTATCTCGATAGCGCGCAAGTGTGTGCCGATTTGGCAGCGCGCCCTGCCATGCAACACGTTGTCATCACAGGTCGTGCCGCACCTGACTGCCTGCTGGAAATCGCCGATACGGTCAGCGAAATTGCCGATGTCAAACACGCGTATCGCGCAGGCATTAAAGCGCAACCGGGCATCGATCTGTAATGCGTTTCTGCCCTGCTCTTTTCATCAGTGCACCCGCATCGAACCAAGGCAAAACTACCGTCACGGCTGCCCTCGCCGCCTATCATCGCGGACTGGGGCGGCGCGTGCGCGTATTCAAAACTGGGCCCGATTTTATTGACCCAACCATTTTAGAAACCGCATCGGGACAGGCGGTCTATCAGCTCGACTTATGGATGGGCAGTGTGGAAGAGTGTCGCGCGCGCTTGTATCAGGCAGCGGGTGAGGCGGATTTAATTTTGATTGAAGGCGTGATGGGATTGTTCGATGGCAAGCCATCCAGTGCCGAGTTAGCCAAACAATTCGGCGTGCCCATCTTGGCGGTAATTGATGCGGGCGCGATGGCACAAACCTTTGCCGCACTCGCTGTGGGTTTAGCGCGATTGGATAGCGACTTGCCATTTTTCGGCGTGTTAGCCAATCGTGTCGCAAGTGCGCGCCACGCCGAGATGCTCACCGAACATTTACCTAGCGATTTGCAGTTTTGTGGCGCATTGCCGCGCGCGGCGGAAATCACTTTGCCCGAACGTCATCTAGGTTTGCTGCAAGCTGCCGAGCTACCCGACATCGCGGCGCGCATCGCTCATGCCGCAACGCTTTGGCAACAACACGGCGTGACCGAGTTGCCAGCGGAGGTAGGCTTTGTTCCCGCGCAATTACCCACCTTAGAACGTGCATTAAACGGGGTAAAAATCGCGGTGGCGCGTGATGCTGCGTTCTCCTTTTTATATCAAGCCAATCTCGATGTGCTGAGCGCACTGGGCGCGACACTGTGCTTTTTCTCACCTCTGCACGATGCGCTGCTACCCGTTTGCGACAGCGTCTATTTGCCCGGCGGCTATCCTGAATTGCATCTGCAAAAACTGTCCGCCAACGCCTTAATGTTGGCTGATTTGCGCAGACATCATGCCGCGCAAAAACCCATTCTCGCAGAGTGTGGCGGGATGTTGTACGCCTTACAAACCTTGACCGATAAGGACGGCGCGTCGGCAAATTTGCTGGGGTTGCTGGACGGCACAGCGACGATGCAACCGCGCCTAGCCGCCCTCGCTTTACAAAGCGTGACGCTGCCGCAAGGCACACTGCGCGGGCATACGTTTCATTATTCCAAACTAGCAACGAGCTTGTTGTCCGTGACACAAGGGCTGTGTCCGAATGGCTATACCACCAGCGAAGCGGTGTATCAGCAAGACCGCCTGACTGCGTCTTACATCCACTTTTACTTCCCCTCCAATCCCGCTGTCGTGGCCCAATTATTTTTGCCATGACGCATCGTTATTCGGATGTTGAGCGCGCTGCGATTTATCGCGTAATCCAGGAGCGACGCGATATGCGCCACTTTTCTGGCGCGGACATTCCTGCGGAAACACGACAGCGCATTTTGCACGCGGCGCATCAAGCTCCCAGCGTAGGGCTGATGCAGCCATGGCGATTTATTCGTATCAGCGATGCGACATTGCGCGAAAAAATTTATCAGTTAGTTGAATCCGAGCGGCATTTAACTGCCGCTGCGCTAGACGCACGTCATGCAGAATTTTTGCGTCTCAAAGTTGAAGGCATACGCGATTGCGCGGAGTTATGGGTCGCGATATTAGCCCCTGATGACGGCACGATTTTTGGTCGGCGCACCCTGCCCGAAATGGACTTGGCATCGGTCGCTTGCGCGATACAAAACCTGTGGTTGGCAGCGCGTGCCGAAGGCTTGGGGATGGGCTGGGTGTCATTATTTGACCCGCTCGCGCTGGCAAATTTACTGGCTGTGCCGACTGGCGGCAAACCCATTGCCATCTTGTGTTTGGGGCAAGTTGAGGAATTTTATGCTGCACCGATGTTGCAACTGGAAGGCTGGCGCACAGCACGTCCGTTAGCGAATCTGCTGTTTGAAAACCAATGGGATGCCGGCACACCATGATGTTAGCGACACCTTTGACCGTACTCGCTGCTGTACTGCTGGATGCTTTACTCGGTGAACCGCGCCGTTTTCATCCGCTGGCAGGCTTGGGAAACTGGGCGCGGCGTATCGAAAAACTTTGTTACCCGTCGAATGCCCTACGCGATACTCGCCTTTATTTACTAGGCATTGCGGCGGTGTTTCTGGCTATTTCGCCCTTTTTTCTACTCGCGTTATGGCTGCAATCGCTGCCAGTTCTTGGCGTGATTTTTTCAGTATTACTATTGTATTTTTGCATCGCGCCCCGCAGTTTGCGTGAGCACGCGATGCGCGTGTTCGCAGCCTTAAAATCAGCTGATTTAGCGACGGCGCGTCTAGCGGTGAGCATGATGGTGAGCCGCGATACCACACAGCTAAATGAGAATAGCGTGGCGAAAGCGACCGTCGAATCGGTATTGGAAAATGGCAACGATGCGATTTTTGCCGCGCTGTTTTGGTATGTCGTCGCGGGTTTACCTGGCGTCATTTTGTATCGCTTGAGCAACACGCTAGATGCGATGTGGGGCTATCGCAATGCGCGCTACAACTATTTCGGCTGGGCGGCGGCGCGCCTTGATGACGTGCTGAATTTCATTCCCGCAAGACTCACCTCATTGAGCTACGCCATGCTAGGAAAAACGCGCAGCGCGCTGCATTGTTGGCGCACTCAAGCCCCATTATGGGACAGCCCGAACGCGGGTCCCGTGATGGCATCTGGTGCGGGCGCATTACAAGTAAAACTCGGTGGCGCAGCGATTTATCACGGCGTTAGCGAAGCGCGTCCACTGTTGGGCTGCGGCGCAGAGGTTGCGGCGGGCGACATCGCGCGCGCAGTCGCGTTGGTGCAGCGTGTGTTGTGGTTGTGGGTCGCGCTGATTTTTGCCGCCTCAGGCGCGTGGGAGTTGGCTCATGCTTGAACACGGCGGACGCATCAAACAAGCCGCGCTGCACTACGGCATAGACGAAAAAAACTGGCTAGATTTATCCACGGGGGTGAATCCGCATGGCTGGTTAGCCCCTGTCGTGCCGCAAACAGAATGGCAGGCCTTACCGCAAGACGATGACGAATTATCCTCTGCCGCCGCCGCGTATTACGGCTGTGATGACCTGCTCGCAGTAGCGGGTTCGCAAGCCGCGATTCAAACTTTGCCGCGTTTATTTGCGCCTTGTAGGGTGGCGGTTTTGTCGCCTAGTTATACCGAACATGCACACGCTTGGCAGCATGCGGGGCATCAAGTTTTGCTATGCAATCCTGCGCAAATTTTGCAGCCGGAAGCGGCGATAAAAATTGTCGTCATCGTCAATCCCAACAACCCCACAGGGCAATTTTTTAGTCGCGCCGAACTGTTTGCGTTGCATGAAAAATTAGCAGCGCGCGGCGGCACACTCATCGTCGATGAAGCTTTTATGGATGCCACGCCCGAACACAGCTTGCTCGGCGATAGACCACGCGCAGGCTTAATCGTATTGCGCTCCATCGGCAAGTTTTTTGGTCTGGCGGGGGCGCGCGTCGGCTTCGTTTTCGCGCCGCCTCAGCTGCTCGAAAATTTGCGCGACAACTTGGGCCCTTGGCCGATTAGTGCCCCATCGCGCTATGTCGTCACACGCGCTATACGCGATGAAAAATGGCAAGACACCGCGCGCAAAAAATTGCCGTTAGCAAGCGCGCGCCTGTGCGACTTGCTAGGATTACATGCCTTAAAAGTTACTGGCAGCACGGCGTTATTCGCATGGGTTTGCACTGAGAATGCAGCAATCATTCACACGCAGTTAGCGCAGCAAGGCGTGCTGACGCGCTTGTTTTTACAGCCGCCTAGTTTGAGATTCGGCTTGCCGCGCGATGAGGCACAGTGGGTACGACTGGCGACTGCGTTAGCTTCGTTAAGCGAGCATCGCGCAATAAATTGCGCTGCCACCATTGCACCAAAAGCTAGCGAAAAAATTGCGGCAACGGTGATGGTGCAAGGCACGACTTCGGACGCAGGCAAAAGCACGCTGGTCGCCGCACTGTGCCGCTGGCTGGTGCGGCAAGGGGTGGCGGTTGCGCCCTTCAAGCCGCAAAACATGGCGTTGAATAGCGCAGTCACCAGCGATGGTGGCGAGATTGGGCGGGCGCAAGCGGTGCAGGCGATGGCGGCTAACATCGCACCCCACACCGACATGAATCCCGTGCTGCTCAAGCCCAATAGCGACACAGGTGCGCAGGTCATCATTCACGGTCGCGCCATCGGCAATATGGAAGCTCTCGACTATCACGCTTACAAAAGCACCGCGTTCGCGGCGGTGATGCAATCGCATGGTCGCCTCGTAAACCAGTATCAAGCCGTGGTGGTGGAAGGCGCGGGCAGCCCTGCCGAAATCAATTTGCGCGCGGGTGACATCGCCAATATGGGCTTCGCCGAAGCGGTGGATTGCCCAGTGATTTTGATTGCCGATATAGATCGCGGCGGCGTGTTCGCGCACTTGGTCGGCACGCTGGATTTACTGTCCGAATCCGAACAAGCGCGCGTGGTCGGCTTCGTCATCAACCGTTTTCGCGGCGACATTGCCTTGCTGCAAGACGGGCTGGATTGGCTGGAAGCGCGCACCGGCAAACCTGTGTTAGGCGTGTTGCCGTATCTGCATGGACTGCATTTAGAGGCGGAAGACGCGCTGCCTGCTAATTCCCCTCGCCCTTTGGGAGAGGGGCTAGGGGTGAGGGAGCGCACTGTCGATACTCGCAAGGCGCATGTCCCTGGTGGTACGGCAGCGAGCTGCCAACAACACACGTCACTCCGCATCGTCGTCCCTGTGTTCCCGCACATTAGCAATCACACCGACTTCGATCCGCTGCGTTTGCATCCGCAAGTTGAACTGATTTTTGCGCCCATTACCGCGCCTTTGCCGCCCGCCGATTTGATAATTTTGCCGGGTAGTAAATCGGTGCGCAGCGACTTGAGCAGCTTGCGCCGAGCGGGTTGGGAGTCGCAGCTCCAGCAGCATCTGCGCTATGGCGGCAAGCTCATCGGCATCTGCGGCGGAATGCAAATGTTGGGCGAAACAATTCACGACCCGTTGGGAATTGAAGGCGAATCTGGCACGAGTTTTGGGCTGGGCTTGCTGCAATTCGAGACCACCCTCGCGGCAGAAAAACAGTTGCGTACTGTCAGCGGAAATTTATTGTTAGCGGGCAACGTCGCTGTGTCGGGTTATGAAATTCATGCGGGTGTCAGCACCGGTGCGGCACTCGCCCAACCCTTGCTGCGTTTAGGTGGCAACGATGACGGCGCAATCTCGGCGGACGGGAAAATCCTCGCGACGTATCTGCATGGCTTGTTTGAATCGAGTGCAGCAACGGCAGAAATTTTGCGTTGGGCGGGATTAGAAGAGGTGCAAGATTTCGATTACGCCGCGCGCCGCGAAGCCGATTTAGAACGCTTGGCGGATGCGGTGGAACAGCATTTG
Organism: Sideroxydans sp.; assembly: GCA_029850585.1. Lineage (GTDB taxonomy): Bacteria > Pseudomonadota > Gammaproteobacteria > Burkholderiales > Gallionellaceae > Gallionella. The sequence goes on along the minus strand of JARCRQ010000094.1, from coordinate 4,356 downwards.
GATACGAAAAAATTGGCGGGATTATTCGGCATCGGGAAGCCACTTTGATGATTAACGTTTTTGTGGGAGCGCAATTTATTGCGCGATTTTCTGGATTGAATCGCGCAATAAATTGCGCTCCCACATAAGTGAAAGGAAGGTTATGCGTGAATTGATTTTAGGCGGCGTGCGCTCAGGCAAAAGTAAATTAGCGGAACAGCACGCGCTCGCAAGCAATTTGCAAGTCGTCTATATCGCTACCGCACAAGTGCGCGATGCCGAAATGCAAGCGCGCATAGACCACCATCGCGCACGTCGTCCTGCGTCTTGGCAGATCATCGAAGCGGGGCACAATTTGGCTGAAATTTTGCAGCGCGAGGCGCGTGCCGACCGCTGTATTTTGGTCGATTGTTTGACGCTGTGGCTGACGCAATTACTCTGCGATGCCGACGAAAAAGTTTTGCGTCGTGAGCTGCAAGCCTTGCTGGACGTACTGCCCAGCTTATCGGGTGAAATTATTTTGGTGAGCAACGAAACCAATATGGGCATCGTGCCGATGGGTGAATTATCGCGCCGCTATTGCGACGAAATGGGACGCTTGCATCAACAATTGGGCGCGATTTGTGAGCGCGTCACCTTGACAGTGGCGGGCTTGCCGCTGCTGGTGAAATTTTAACGTTGTCGGGGGTAGCCCGACTGCTAGTTACTTTCTTTTGCTTCGCCAAAAAGAAAGTAACCAAAGAAAAGGCGACCCCAGTTTGCCGCCCTTCGGGTACCCGCAAAAAATGCCGAGTGTGCGGGGCTGCGGAACTCGCGCTACGCGCTCAAACAGTCCTCGCCTAAACCTCCGCACACTCGGCATTTTTTACGGCGGCGCACAGGGGATTTTGCGGTCGTTGAAAATTTATTTAGTTATTTTTAAGGAGTTTTATATGCAAGGAATTTGGCTAACACACCCCGCTGCGACATTCAACGAAACCGCGCGCACCTCGGCATTAAACCGCCAAGGGCAACTCACCAAACCTCCTGGTGCGTTAGGCAAGTTAGAAGACATCGCGGTGCAGTTCGCCGCTTTTCAAGGCGTGGAAAAACCGAATTTGCAGCGGATACACATCAGTATTTTTGCCGCCGACCACGGCGTGGCAGAAGAAAATGTGTCGCTGTTTCCGCAAGCAGTGACCGCAGAAATGGTGCGCAATTTTGCGCGCGGTGGCGCGGCAATTAGCGTGTTGGCGCAGCACTTGAATGCCGAATTGGAAGTCATCAATTTGGGCACGGTGTCCGTGGTCGAGCCGTTAAAAAATGTGCGCGACGAACGCATCGCAGCGGGGTCGGCGAACTTTGCCAAGACGGCTGCCATGACTGAAAGCCAATGTCAGCAAGCCTTGCAAGCAGGTCGGAATGCCGCGTTACGCGCACAAAAAAATGGCGCGCAACTTTTCATCGGCGGCGAGATGGGCATCGCTAATACCACGTCGGCATCGGCAATTGCCTGCGCTTTGTTAGCCGAATCGCCACAAAATTTAGCGGGACGCGGCACAGGTTTGGATGCAGCAGGCGTGTCGCACAAAGCACAAATCATCGCAGCGGCATTGGCGTTGCACGCACTTGATGCGCAGCAGCCAAAAGAAGTTTTGCGTTGTCTGGGCGGCTTTGAAATCGCAGGATTAGCGGGTGCATATATCGCCGCCGCGCAGCTAGGTTTACCTGTTTTAGTGGATGGCTTTATCAGCTCTGTCGCCGCGCTGGTGGCAGTGCGCATCAATCCAAGCGTGCGCGATTGGCTGCTGTTTGCGCACACTTCCGCCGAGGCAGGACATCAGCGCGTACTCACTGCACTCAACGCAGAAGCCTTGCTGCAATTGGGGATGCGCTTGGGCGAGGGTAGTGGTGCGGCGGTGGCGGTGCCTCTTATCCAACTCGCCTGCACCTTGCACAGCGGCATGGCGACCTTCGCCGAGGCAGGGGTCAGTGAACAACACTAAGCCCATCGTTATCACGATTTTGCGTCACGGCGAGGTGGACGGACGCGCGCAGGTTTTTCGCGGTGCAAGTGATGAAGGGCTGACAGCGCAAGGCATCGCGCAGATGCAGGCTGCATTGTTGCGCGCCCTCACCCCAACCCTCTCCCAAAGGGAGAGGGTGTTTGATGCAGTTGCCACCTCACCACTACGCCGCTGCCATGAATTCGCCGCGCATTATGCGCAGCAACACGCGCTGCCTTTGCAGGTGTTGCCATGTTTTAGCGAGCTGAATTTTGGTGATTGGGAAGGCTTAACACCTACCGAAGCTGCTGCGCGCAATCCCAATGAATATGCGGCATTCAGCGCGTCGCACGGTGCAGTTTCGCCGCCCAATGGTGAGACACTCGCCGCATTTCGTGAGCGCATTGCGCACGGGTGGCACGACTGGCTGAAACATGATTTAGGCGAGCGGCGTTTGCTCGTTACCCACGCAGGCGTGATGCGCGGTTTGCTGATGGAGTTGTTAGCTTTCACTCCCGCGCAAGCGTTTCAAATTGCATTACCCGGAGCCGCCTGTTTGCGCATTTCGCACCTGCACGGACATTCGCCGTTTTTACTTTCGCTCAACTAACCCCATGCGCTCCCTTATTCTCGCCATTCAATTCTTAACCCGCTTGCCCACGCCGCAACTGCGCAACTTTGACGCGGCGGAGTTGACACGTTGCGCGCACTGGTTTCCCTTGGTGGGCTTGCTGGTCGGGGCATTCGTGGCGAGTGCAGTGTGGCTAGGCGGCCGCGTCGATCCCGCTCTCGGCGCGCTACTCGGCTTGCTCGTTTGGGTGTGGATTACTGGCGCGCTGCACTTGGATGGGCTGGCGGATATGAGCGACGCTTTAGGTGCGGCGCATCGCGATAAGGATAGATTTTTAGCGGTACTCGCTGACCCACATTTAGGCACGTTCGGCGTGGTCAGCGTGGTGATGCAACTGCTCACAAAATTCGTGTTGCTGATGTTGCTCGCCCGTCACGACAACTATTTTGCACTCGCTCTGATACCCGCTTGGGCGCGTTGGGGAACGCTGATTTGGGCGCGCTTGCCAACCTTAAAAGCAGGCTTAGGCGAACGCTTCGGCTGGCAAATTTCAACGACCACCATCACCCTATGGGGCTTGCTGCTCATGATGTGCAGCGTGGCTGCCCCAGTCTTGTGCATCGCACCTGTGTTGGTATTGGCGTGGCGGCAATTTTTATTAAATCGCATCGGCGGTATGACAGGTGACTTGTTGGGCGCAGGCGTGGAAGTCAATGAGGCGGCGTTGTTATTGCTGTTACTTGTGCCTTTCCGAATCATCTCCTAAAGCCTTTCTGCTAAAGTGCGCGCCATGAAAAATCTCACCAATACCCAGCTGTATCTGCGTTTACTGTCCTACGTCAAACCTTACTGGCGCGTGTTCGCCGCTTCCATCGCTGGCACAGCGGTCGCCGCCGCCACCGAGCCGTTGTTGCCCGCTCTGCTCAAACCCATGCTGGACGGGACTTTCGTGCATAAAGACGCGTTCGTGATTCATTGGGCTCCGCTGATTATTATTTTGATTTTTTTGGTGCGGGGCATTGCGGGGTTTGTTGCGACCTACGCGATTAACTGGGTGGGCAACAAAGTGGTGATGGATTTGCGCGGCGAAATGTTCCGCAAATTACTCACCCTGCCCACGCATTTTTACGACAACCACGCCACGGGGAATCTCATCTCCAAACTCACCTTCGATGTCACGCAAGTCACTGCTGCTGCGACTTCGGTGGTGACCGTCACCATCCGCGACTCCATCATTATTGTCGGGCTGTTAGGCTGGCTGATTTATTTGGATTGGAAACTTACGCTGCTCTCGCTGGTGGTTACGCCCTTGGTCGCGGGGGTGATTTACACCATCAACAAACGCTTGCGCAATTCCAGCCGCGACTCGCAACGCGCCATGGGCAACATCACCCAAGTGATAGAGGAAAGCGTTGCCGCGCACAAGGTGGTCAAATTATTCGGCGGTCAACGCTATGAAGAGCTACGCTTTGAAGTCGAGACTAACGGGATGCGCCGCCAAGCCATGAAGCAAGCGGCGGCGGCGGCGGCGAACGTGCCGCTAGTGCAATTAGTCGCGGCGTTCGCGCTGGCAGTGGTGATTTATTTGGCAACGCAACAAGCCAAAACCGACGAGACCACAGTGGGCGGATTTTTGTCGTTTGTCGCGGCGATGTTGATGTTGACCGCGCCGATTAAACGTCTCACGGGGGTCAGCGAACAAATGCAGCGCGGTCTCGCAGCGGCTGAGAGCGTGTTCGATTTAATCGACACCGCAGGCGAAGCGGATAACGGCAAAGTGGTGTTGGCGCGCGCGCGCGGCGAGTTGAATTTTGAGCAGTT
>JARCRQ010000093.1 GCA_029850585.1 Sideroxydans sp. | reverse complement strand
ATACCAATGCGGCGCAATGCCCGTTGCGGCTTCAACTGCCGCCGCGCCCGCCGTGACTTCGCGGCGCAGGTGGATAAGGTCAGGCTCGCCCGCAATGCCATACACTTTTTTGCCTGCGCCAATGACCGCAGGGATGTGTTTTTCGCCGTGGTCTTCCATCTCAAATAAATCTAAATGCGACTCGATAATGTCTTGCCCAACGGGATTGGCATCCAGCCATCTTTTGGTGGCAAAGATCGTGGCGGGTATGCGCCGATACACCAAAAATCGAATTAAATCGCCGTCAAATTTGCCGCTACAAGCATCCAAAGTGAGCGCGATTTTTTTATTAGGCAGTGCTTGCGGCACGATTTCGTCATGGATTTCGATTGGGCTTGGGCTAGCGGAAAAAGCTGGCGCAGCAAGGGCTAACAGCACGCATAGCAAGGCTAGCTTTGACAAGCTGCGCGCAGCATTAAGCGGCGGCAGCCGTTGCCGTAAAATTTGCAGCGCGTTGTTTGTGCTGAGTGGCATGGTGATTTTTTGAAAAAAACGTGCGCGGGATTATACGGAGGGCAAATGCCGTTCGATGAGTTGCATCGCTTTATTGGTTGCGCCTTGATGGCTGGCGACGAAGCGCAATCCCGCTGTGCGCATGACTGATAAGGTGTTTGCATTGCCGAATAAGTTGGTCACAACTTGCACCAATTCGTCCGCATCACTCACGCGTTGCGCCGCGCCAGCATCAATCGCTAAACGCGTGGCATCGGCAAAATTAAAGGTGTGATTGCCAATTAAAACAGGCGTGCCGACGGCGCAGGCTTCGATTAAATTTTGTCCGCCGAAAGGCAATAAACTACCGCCGATAAACGCCACATCCACCGCTGCGTAATAGGCAAACATCTCGCCCATGCTGTCGCCTAACAGCACTTGAGTGTCGGGCGACACAGTTTTATTTTCACTGCGCCGTTGTAGTTTTAAGCCGCGTTTTTTAATCAGCTCGGCGACGGCATCGAAGCGTTGCGGATGTCGCGGCACTAATACCAGCAAGGCTTGCGGCGATGCGGCCTGCCAGGCGTGCAACAATAATTCTTCCTCACCTTCGCGCGTACTCGCCGCCAAAAAAACTTTGCGTGTCGCGCCAAATTGTTCGCGTAAAACTTTGCCTAATGCCAACATTTCCTTAGGCGGCACGATGTCGAATTTCAAATTTCCCATCAAGCTAATGTTCATTCCGCCCAATGCTGCCAAGCGTTGCGCGTCGGTCTCGGTCTGCGCGGCGATGCCGCTTAGCGCGCGCAGCGCATGGTGCGTGAGCGTGGCAAAACGACCATAACCGCGCGCCGATTTTTCCGACATGCGCGCGTTTAACAGTAACAACGGCACATGATTTTTTTCACACGCGTGGATTAAGTTGAACCAGATTTCGGTCTCCATCAACATGCCTAGTTGCGGCTGAAAATGACGCAAAAAACGTTGCACCGCAAACGGATAATCGTAAGGCAGATACACGCGCAGCACGCGCTCGCCATACAGTTGCTCGCTGGTGGCGCGCCCCGTCGGCGTGGTGTGGGTAAGCAAAATTTGATGGTGCGGATAGTCGCGACAGAGTTGTTCGACGAGGCTGACTGTCGCGCGCGTTTCGCCGACTGACACGGCGTGTAACCAAATAATTGCAGGGTTTGAAAATTCGCGTAGCGATTCGTTTGCTCCCTCGCCCGTCTTGCGGGAGAGGGTTGGGGAGAGGGTGTTATAAAAACCAAACCGCTCAGCAATGTGTTGCAAGTATTCAGGCTGCAAACGCGCGCGCCACAACAATTTGAAAAAGATAAACGGGAAAAGTAAACACAGCAACAGCGTGTAAAAAAATCGTGCGGCGATCGGTTTGATAGGGCGCATAGCGTGGTTTATTTAGCGGTGATTAGGAGCAACAGGATTCACGCTGGGGACTTGAAAAATCTGACGATCTTCCAGTCGTATCGCGGTCAGCGGCCCACCCCACAAGCAGCCCGTATCCAGCGCAATCAGGTGAGGCTCGGTGATTAAACCCAATGCCGACCAATGCCCAAAGAGCACCGTCGCATCAAGCGTTTGACGATTTGGCAAATTAAACCAAGGCATAAATCCCGCTGGGATATTGCTTTGCAAGCCCTTAAATTTATATTCCATCTCACCTTGCGGCGTGCAAATGCGCATCCGCGTCAGCACATTGGTAATCACGCGCAAGCGTTTGTAGCCTGTTAAATCAGCGCGCCAAGCATTGGGTGTGTTGCCGTAAATGTGCGCTAAATAGTGCGCATAATCATCGCTGCGCAAAGCCTGCTCGACCTCGTGCGCCAAGGCTTGTGCTTGTTGCAGCGACCAGTTAGGTAGCAGTCCTGCGTGAACCAACACACAATTATTTTCAACATGTAACAGCGGTTGATGACGCAACCAAGTGAGCAATTCGGCAGCATCGGGTGCGGCTAAAACTTCCGCCAAGGTGTCGTCGTGATGCAGTTGCGCCGCCCCCACGGACACTGCCAGCAAATGCAAATCGTGATTGCCCAGCACGGTAATCGCCGCATCGCCCAATGATTTCACCAGCCGCAACACTGCCAAAGAATCTGGCCCGCGATTAACCAAATCGCCAACTAACCAGAGCTGATCGTGGTCGCGATTAAAGCTAATTTCAGCCAGTAAATTGACCAGCTCGGTATAGCAACCCTGCACATCTCCAACGACGTAAATCACATGCAACTCCTGATAAAATGCGCGACTTTTTTCGCCTGACCACCTGACTAAACATGCCCACCCTCGATAAAAAATTCTATCCAGAAATACAAGGACTGCGCGCGGTGGCGATTATCGCGGTCATCTTGTTTCACTTCGGTTGGAAAACGCTGGCGGGCGGCTATCTCGGCGTGGATATTTTTTTCGTTATCTCAGGTTTTCTTATCGCGCAAATGATAAGCATCGAGTTAGCGCGCGGCACGTTCAATATCCGCCGATTTTACAAGAATCGCGTGATGCGCTTGTTACCAAATTTATTTTTAATGATTATCGTCTCGGTCGTCATCAGCTACTTCGTGCTGAAACCGTATGACTTTTTTCAATACGCGAAAAGTCTGCAATTTTCCGCCGTGTATCTCACCAACATGGTGTTCGCACGCCAGCAAGGCTACTTCGATATGTCGCGCGAAGCCAAGCCCTTGCTGCATACTTGGTCGTTATCTATCGAGGAGCAGTTCTATTTAGTTTTCCCGTTAATGTTGATTTTGCTATTCAAATTTAAGCAGCATCGCGTGTTAGTTTTAAGCGTTATCGCGCTGGCTTCTTTTTGGGTGCGTTACAACTATCAGCAAAATCATTTACCGACTGAAGGCTTTTTTTCTTTCGCAGGACGCGTGTGGGAATTTGTCATCGGCGCGCTTATCGTGTTTTTGCCAGCCCATATCAAAGCTCGTTTAGCCAATCAAAGCGGCATCGCGCTGGGCAGTTTTGCGCTGATTATCGCCAGCCTAATTTTCTTGGACGAAGCTGTTCCCTATGCCAGCAGTCTGTTGATTATTCCTTGTGTCGCCACAGCTTTAATTATTCTCAGCAGTGGCACGCATTGCACTGAAAAATTATTAAGCACGCGCGTTTTAGTTTTTATCGGCGGCCTGTCTTACTCGCTGTATTTATGGCATTGGCCGTTATTAGTCTGGCTACACAACGGTGATTTCGCGGGCAGTCACGCGCTGCAAATCAGCGTGTTGTTTGCGCTTACGCTGGCAATTTCTTATTTGGCTTGGCGGTATGTGGAAGAGCCGTTCCGTAAAAATCGCGAGCGTTTTTCGGGACGACAAGTAGGGCTAATGACGCTTACTTTCGGGATTTTTTGCGTGAGCATAGGCGGCTATATTTACGCCCAAAGCGGCATGGAAAATCGCTTTCCGAATTGGGTCAAAGTCAAAAATAATTTAGATACTTTTGACTTCAAAACTGCCACCGGAACAACGCTGCAATATCCTGCCAACTGCGCGATAGGCGACGACCCGCAAGCGATTTTGCAGCACTGCGCGTTTGGTGATTTGCAAGCCGCGCAACGCTTTTTAGTGGTCGGAGATTCCCATGTCGCGGCGTGGTATCCGGCGTTTCAAGCCGCTGCCGAAGCCCGTCATACGCAAGGCGTTTTCGCCACACAGCCCGGTTGCCCACCGCTATTTGATATATCCAGTTTGGACGGCGCAAAAAATATCTGCGCGGAGAAATTCGATACGCGCATCAAAGCCTTAATTGCGACGCGCGCGTTCAACAAAGTGTATCTGCTCGCTTCTTGGAGCATGTATTCCGAAGGCGATCCGAATAACCAGCCCAACCACTTTATTTCCGACGCGCACACCGCCGCCAATGATCGCGCCAGCAGCCAACAAGTGATGAGTGCGCACCTGCAATCTACCATCCAATATCTGCAATCATTTGGCATTGAAGTGGTGCTGGTACACAGCGTTGCGATGCTGCCAAAAGTCGTCCAAGCACTGCCCGAAAATTACAGCGTGCCGCTCGCGCAACTGCAACAACAAAACTTTTTTATGACCGAATTTGTCCGTGACCACGCGGCTGAATTGCATCTCACCGTACTCGACCCAAGTCCAACGCTATGCAGCACAGGCGCGTGTCTGACGCGCGCAAACGGTAATGTTTTGTACACCGACAATAACCACATTAGCCCAGCGGGTGCGGCATTGCTGACCCCTTTAGTCGCCTCCTCTATGTAAACGGACACCCCTCATGCTGTTTAATTCTTACGCCTTTATTTTTCTATTTCTGCCCATTAGCTTGCTGGGATTTTTCCAGTTGGCGCGCATCCATCAGGCTTACGCCGCCGCATGGTTAGCACTCTGCTCGCTGTTTTTCTACGGCTATTGGAATCCCGCTTATGTGGGCTTGTTGTTACTGTCGATAGGCTGTAACTATGTGTTGGGGATGTGGATAGCGAAGGCGGATTTACGCAGGAAGTCACTTTTGATTGCGGCGATTAGCGCGAATCTTTTGCTGCTTGGCTATTACAAATACGCCAACTTTTTCTTGGGTTCGGTGGACGCGCTGACGGGGGCGAACTGGCAGATGGCGAATATCATTTTGCCGTTGGGAATTTCGTTTTTCACTTTCACGCAAATCGCTTTTTTGGTTGATACCTACCAAGGCAAAGTGCGCGAATTTAACTTTGTGCATTACGTTTTATTCGTCACTTATTTTCCGCATTTAATCGCCGGTCCCGTGCTGCACCACAAAGACATGATGCCGCAATTCGCGCACGCCGCGACCTATCGCATCAACTGGCTAAATGTCGCGACAGGCTTGCTGTTGTTCACACTGGGGCTGTGTAAAAAAACCTTGGGCGCGGACGAACTTGCCCCGTTCGCCACGGCGATTTTCAACGGCGTGCAACACGGCATGTCTAGCGGTTTAGTGCCGACCATTTACGAAGCGTGGTCAGGCGCGCTGGCTTATACGCTGCAAATTTATTTCGATTTTTCTGGCTACACCGACATGGCATTAGGTATCGCGCTGATGTTCAATATCCGTCTGCCGATTAACTTTAATTCGCCGTATAAATCCACCAGTATCATCGAATTCTGGCGACGCTGGCACATTACGCTTTCGACTTTTTTACGCGACTATTTGTATATTCCGCTGGGCGGAAATCGCCACGGCAAACTGCGTCGTTACGGCAATTTATTTGCCACCATGTTGCTAGGCGGTTTGTGGCACGGCGCAGGTTGGACGTTCGTGGTGTGGGGCGCGCTGCACGGTTTTTATCTCACGCTAAATCATTTGTGGCGTGAGTTTATTGCGGAAAAATATTTGCGCTGGATACCCAACTGGCTAGGCACAATCACGGGTGGCGCACTGACTTTTATCGCTGTGGTCACGGCATGGGTGGTGTTCCGCGCCGATAGCATGGCGCAAGCAATGGTGATGTTACAAGCCATGTTCGGCGTGCACTATCGAGCGATTAGTTTTGATGCAGTGCTGCATGGCAATTTACTTTTACTCACTGATTTGTCGGGACGTGACCTGCTCAAAATTTTGCTGCCTAGTCTGTTGTGGGTGTGGTTGCTGCCTAACTCGACACGCCTACGTTTTGTTGCCAGCAATGCGTTCTACACCTTGCTGCAACTCGCTTTGCTGTTGACCATGCTATTTATTGCCATCGACCATTTCGGCTTTTACAGCCCATTTTTGTACTTCCAATTTTGATATGAAACACGCCAAATTTTTTGCTCTCACCAGCTTTGTTTTGCTACTCGGCTATGGTGCAGTGGGATTCTATTTTTTACCGCTGGCAGGGTTTCAAGGTGACTTAACGCGTATGGCGTTATTGCCCGAAAGCCAATATGGACAGCGGCAAAGCCAGCCTGTACTTGAGGCAAAATTATTTAACCAAGCGGCGATGGCGGATGCGGATGTGTTGGTGATAGGTGATAGTTTTTCGGTCGATCACGTTTGGCAAACTGAATTGCTTAAACAAGGCTTAAAAGTTCGCACCGAGACTTGGGACACGGTGCGTGGCGTGTGTGCTGACTTTATGCCGTGGCTCACTGCACAAGGGTTTAAGGGTAAATTCGTGGTGTTGGAAATCATCGAGCGCAACATCCACGATGGACTGCAAAAATCACTAAGCTGCACCGCGATGGATACGCACACCAACATCGCCGCTGACCGTCCGCGCCAGCCGCCGGCGAGCAGCTTTAATCCTGATACAGCGAACCGTAGCGGGCGCATGTCGATAGGTTTTCAAACCGCGCTAAACGCCGCGCACTACCAGCAATTAACGGATGCAGCGGACTTTCAATCCCTCGCGCTCGACAATGGCGCAACACTGGCGCGGGTGAAGAATGGCTGTGAATTATTCAGTCATCGCCGTTGCGCAAGCGCATTGTTTTTAACAGGAGAAAAGACAGAGGATTTGGCGGATGAAGACTTGGCTGCGGTGGCGAAATTGAATGAACGCTTGGCGGGTGTCACGCCGATTTGGGCGTTTGTGCCGAATAAATCGACCAGCTATTTTTATCCCGACAAACAGTTTTGGAATAAAGCCGAACAACGCTTTAATGCCCCGAATTTATTGCGTGTTAATCAACAAGCCATCGCTAATAAAACCGTCGATTTATATCCTGCCAACAATACGCACTTTTCAACTACGGGCTATTTGCTAATGGGTGCGGCGATTTATCAAACGATACAAGGCGCGCGCTAATTACCTTGCGTCCACTCGCCCGAACAAGGCATCGCATCCCATGCTTCGATGTCTTCTAGCGGGTAGTTAAAACGTAACGCATAACCCGCACGGCGAATTTTCCCTAGCACCGTGGCGCGCACATTGTTGTGCGGATTGGTGGCAGTCTTGCCGCCATCGGCGCGGCGCAAGCTAGGCATATACAAACGATGAAATTCGATTTGGGTAATACCCCACTTCATCACAAAAATGCGCCCGCCTAAATTGTGTTTAATACGCCCAGTGCTCTTGCAGCCGAAGTGGTAAAAACGCGCCGCGCTCACGATGCGGAACGTGCGGCAACCTGCCACGCAAAACTTCATCATCAAGTCGTCATCCGAGCTCATGCCGGGTGAAAATTCCAAGCTGTAGCCGCCCACCATCGTCCACCATTTTTTATGGAATAAAGTGGGCTGCGCGCCCGCCCCTTCTTTATCGCCGCGCACATCTTGCATAAATTCACGCAAGAATTTTGCCTCATCAAAGTTGTCAGGCGATGTACCAAAATCTTGTTTAATGATGATGTCGTTACCACCATTTTCCGGCTGGATGAGCGTGCCAAAAAACAGCGCGAGATCGGTATCGACCGATTGAATCGCCGCCGCGAAAGCCGTATCCCAACCGGGTGCGGCAACCATATCGTCATTCATAAACAACACCCAGTCATGCGCGGCTTGCGCCACCACATGATTGAGTGCGAGACATACGCCCACGTTTTTTTCCGACTGCGTATATTTAATTCCCTGTGCTTGCACCCACGCCAAAGAGCCATCCGAACCGTCATTCAAGTGCACCAAAATTTCATACGGCACTTTGGTGTGACGACGCACGCTCTCCACACATAATTGCAAATACGCGAGGTTGTTCCAGCTGGGAATGACGATGCTAAACATGGGATAAATCCTTATTGAATGATGCTTGTTCGGGGTGATGACGGTTATAACAAAGTGCGAGCAATACTGCCACGGTAAAACTATAGAAAGCGGTGGCGAGCGCGAGATTTAAGAACTCAACCGTCAAACCAAATACAGCATGGCCTGCAACAAAAATAGTGCCAATTAACGCTGCTCTTTTGACTATCGCGACGCTGGATTTCCTGACTTTCCAAAACAGATAAAACGGTACGAGATAAATTGCCAACATAGCCAACACGCCCAAAACGCCCATTCCTGCCGCCTTAGAAAGCAAATCGTTATGCACTTCGCCACGCCCTAAATTTGCCGCCAACGGCGTGAGTTTTCCTGCCTCCACCAACGCTTGCATTTCATCGGCGAAACCTTGTGGTCCCACGCCAAAAATCGGATGGCGCATAAACACATCCGCCGCCGCTTTATACAACTGCAAGCGTATTCCTGTGGAGGTATCGCGATTGCCTTTATCGAAGGTGCTCACATCATTGGTGGTCTCAAAAAAACGTTGCGTAATGCTGTTATTTGTCGCGAATAACAATGCGCCTGAAAGAGCAATGGCGAGTGCCGCCGAAGCAATAAGTCGCAGGGGATGTTTGTGCGCATTAAAGTAAATAAACAAAACTATAAAAATTGGAATCGCCATCCAGCCACCGCGTGAGCCAGTGGCAATAGAGGTTAATAATCCCGCGATAAATCCCAACATTTTTAGACCTCGCACAGGCGGTTTATCGTGCCCAAACCAATCAATACTCAACAAAGAAGTCACCCCTAATAGCAACTCAAAATCACCAAAATGTATCAAATCTATGTTTGAGATCCCCACTCGCCCACCTAGGTCAAGATAGACATTGCCGATGATATTGTTCGCCAGCAAAAACCCCACAATCGCCGCAACGGGGAAGGTGAGTTGCAAGACATTAAAAGTTGATAAAGGCATGCGCTGCAATAACAAAAATATAGGGATGGCTAACCAGTAACGCGTCGCCGCATCGTGCGCATGACCACCAAATTTATGATTAGCTAATTGACTTAAAAAAATAGCAACAGACATGCCCGTCATCGCTAATAAATACAGCGTCCAATCACGCCGCCAAACTACGGCTGGTAACTCTTTAGGGCGTTTTATAGTAACTACCAAGGTGACTAACAACAGCAAAATAAAGGCGGTGTTCATGCCACCTTTGAGCGTCAACATTAAAGTGGGGTAGCTGAACAACAACAGCATGACAGCCGCATCTATGCTTGAGCCGTAGCGTATTGCAGATAATTTCATAGCAAACCTTCTTTTGAAAAAGTGCGATAAATCGCATCATGTTGTTGTGCCACTTTGTCCCAACCGTGTACGAATTGCGGGACGGGCATGCTGCGTTGTAATTGTTGTTCAACCGCTGCCAGCCAATCGCTGAGCGGTGAGGCGAGCGATAACACCGCGCCTGCATCGGTACTCACCTGTGCTTTTGCGCCGCATAAATCCGAGATTACAACGGGTACACGGGCCGCCATCGCCTCCGCGATAACCATGCCGTAAGGCTCTGCACTAGCGGGATGCAGCAACACATCAAACTCGGTGTACCGCGCTTGTTTGCTCCAGCCCATCAATTCATAGCCACTCTTCCAGTCGGCAAATAGCGGCTCAATTTCATGGCGCGGTGGGCCAATCACGATGAACTTTAAGTTAGGGCGGGTGCGGCGTAATTCAGCGACGATTTTCACCGCGAATGCCAAGCCTTTGCGCTTCCACTCTTGCCCGACAAAACCAATCACGCCTCCATCAAGTGGCACAAGCCTCGCCTCGCGCACCCCGCCAGCATTCACTCCGGGCAATATTGGCATGGTTAATTTGTGTGCGTACTCTGGATAATAATGCGCGATTTGCTGCTTGATAATTTCTGAATTGGGAATGATAACGCGCGCATTGCGCAGCTCGCGTCGCTCCAAAAACAATTGCGCCGCGACGCGTATCGAAGCGCGTTTCCACCAAGGTTTATCGCGTACTGTTGCAAAAGGCGGGCCGTGAATAGTGCTTACATGTTGAACATTCACGCGCTCGTTGCTGTGTATCAAAGCATCTGTCTGCGGATTATTTTTCAGCCATTGTGAGACCCGATAACTAAAGCGCAGCGAGGCTATCCAGCGCGGACGTATCGCGACTTCGCCTAACTCAATAACTTTAATGCCTACGGGCAGCTCGACATGGCAACGCTGACACACCACCGTCACCGCATAGCCCATGTCGCGCAACTGCAAAGTTAGCTCCCAAACGTAACGCTCCATGCCGCCGACGGGGCCATAGCGACGCACAATATGTAAGAGAGGGGTGGGTTGCACAGATTTCATTACGAGCTTGATTTATAATCGGCGCGGCACGATACCCGAATTTTTTCTGCCATGCAGCATTTGTTGTCCTCCTCAACTCACTCGACTTCACACTATGTTTTCTATCCTCATTCCGACTTGGAATAATCTCGCTTTGCTCAAATTATGTGTGCGCAGCATTCGCGAGAATTCCGCCTATCCGCACCAGATTATTATTCACGTTAACGACGGCAGCGACGGCTCGCTAGCGTGGGTCAAAGAGCAAGGCCTGACTTACAGCCACTCGCCAGAAAATATCGGCATCTGTTTGGCGGTCAATGAATCGGCGATGCACGCGACGCAGGATTACATTTTGTATTTGAACGACGATATGTATTGCTGCCCCGGTTGGGATACCGCGCTGCTCAATAAAGCCCGCTTGCTCGACACTGATTTATTTATGTTGTCTGGGACGATGATAGAGCCGCGCGATACAGGCAATCCTTGCGTAATTGTAAAAAATTACGGCACAGATGCAGACCAATTTGATGAGGCAAAATTACTCGCCGAGCTGCCACAACATCGCAAAGCGGATTGGGACGGTGCGACTTGGCCTCCCACTTTAGTCAGTCGTCGCTGGTGGCACAAAGTGGGCGGCTACAGCAGCGAGTTTTCGCCCGGCATGAGTAGCGACAATGATTTTTCCATGAAGCTGTGGCAGGCGGGATGCCGCGTGTTTATGGGCGTAGGCGACTCGATGGTGTATCACTTCCAATGTAAATCAACGGGCAAAGTCGTGAAGAACGACGGCGGAAAAATGTTTCTGCACAAATGGAATCTGCGCCAATCGGTGTTCGATCGTTTTTATTTGCGACGCGGCAAAGTGGCGACAGGCATGGTGTTAGCTGAACCCCAAGACACGCGCGAATTACGCTGGCAAAAATTTCGCAGCGAGTTAAAGCGGCGTTTTTCCTAACGGAATTTGAATGTTTTGAGACACCCTAGGCACAATAAATAGCGCGGACTAATGCGCTATTTTTTATCAAGCAGCTTTCAGCATAAAGTCAACATGGATAGCGTCGAACGGAAAGATGAGCTTGCCTTCAGCGGTCTTATCCAATAGCCCCGCGTTGAGCAAGGTGTGAACATCCGTATGCACCCCTTTTACATCGCGTGCTAATCGCCGCGCCACTTCACGCAAAGCCAATGCGCCGGCTCCCGTCATGGCTTGCAATATCGCCCAACGTTTAGGTGATAAGGTTTGCCAGAGTTCGTCGCTGCTAGCAAAGCTGCGATACGCGCCTTGTGACTTACCCGTTTCTAGTGCGCGTAAAAAACGCGCATTGATTTCAGCGCGAGTCGCCACGCCGACCACCACCACATTATTTATTTTTTGCATGTTTCGACTAGCCTCCAAAAATCATCCAACAGCGCAGGCAAACTCTTAAAGCGATACGCGATTTGTTGTTCGCCTAAATGATAGTGGTCGCCCTTACCCGCCTCATTATCAAAGCGTAAAACGCACACACCATCGACTACCAAAGACAAGCTGTATTTGAGCAAATGCGTACTACCTCGCACTGCCGTTGGGACACTTAGTACTCTCAATTCAGCAAAGCTAAACTCGCTCTGCTTGACCCGCTCATCCAATAATATCTGCGCCTTCATTGTTGTAAACAATACCAACAGGTAGCAGTGTTGTCAATAACACCAACACTCATAGTGGCAGCCGTTTTGTTAAGTTCAAGTAATGCAGTTGCTGATATTTCAAGAACGTTGTTTGGGCATTCATGCGCGCGATTTGATAGCCCGCTGTGCCGTCTAAAAATCCAGCGCGCAATACATAGGTTCGTATAAAAGCCCAGCCGCCGCGCACGGGCGCATCCCAAATATAAGCACGTTTGCCGCGCGCAAAACTTTTTTCCGCCCCCGCTTTTGCATACTGCAAAGTTTTGCGCGCCACATCATTCATATTCAAATAGGTGTAGTGCAGTAAATCGTTGCGCAGCTTGGTGTGACGACCGGTTAGCTCGACATGTTCATGCACCACATCATCCGAAAATCGCGCGCAAGATTTCTTAAATAAACGCAACACATAGTCGGGATACCAGCCGCAATGGTGAATAAATTTTCCGCAAAACTGCGACAAACGCGGCACAAAATAGCCGTCGAATTCGCCCTGCATCGCCGCCAACAATTCGGCTTGTAACGCAGATGTGACGCGCTCATCAGCATCAATCGAAAACACCCAGTCATGGCTGGCAAAATGCAAGGCGCGATTTTTTTGCGCGCCGAAACCTGGCCAATCTTTGAACTCAAAAACCTGCACGCCCAGCTCGCGCGCGATAGCAACCGTGTCATCGGTGCTGCCTGAATCGACCAGCACAATTTCATCGGCGAACGCGACCGAAGCCAAGCAATCGCGCAGGTTGGCGGCTTCGTTTTTGGTGATGAGGATGACCGAGAGTTTGGACATCGCGCTAAACATTTTCCTTGAACGGTTGGTATTCAGGCAGCCAGCCGGTTAAATCTTGGCGCACTTCGGCATCAGGCTTAGTCGTTGCCGCCGCCCACAGCAACAAGCGTTCCAACCATGCGGCATCACATTGCACCGCTTGCGCGATAAATAATTTTGGATGCGGCGTGGGCAGAGTATTTTCATCATCGGCGAGTAATTCCTCAAAGAGTTTTTCGCCAGGACGCAAGCCGCTGAATTCGATTTTGATGTCGTCTTCATTCATGCCAGAAAGTCGAATCAGCTCTTTTGCCAAATCCACAATTTTGACTGGCTCGCCCATGTCCAAGACAAAAATTTCGCCGCCTTGTCCCATTAGCCCCGCTTGCAAAACCAGTTGCGCGGCTTCAGGAATCGACATGAAAAAGCGCGTGATGTCGGGATGCGTCACGGTAATCGGTCCGCCCGCTGCAATCTGTGCGCGGAACTTAGGAATTACGCTGCCCGTGCTGCCTAGCACATTACCAAAGCGCACCATCACGAAGCGGGTTAAGGGTTTAGAAAGGCTGTTTGCGTTTGCCTCCTCGCCCGCTTGCGGGAGAGGATTGAGATGAGGGTTTGGTGCAGGTTGCAACGCTTGACACACCAGCTCTGCCAAGCGTTTCGACGCACCCATCACATTGGTTGGATTGACGGCTTTGTCGGTGGACACCAAGACAAATTTTGCGACGCCATGATCAAGCGCGGCGCGCGCTACGGTGTAAGTGCCGAGCACGTTGTTGCGGATGGCTTGCCAAGCGTTGTGCTGCTCCATCATCGGCACATGTTTGTAGGCGGCGGCATGAAACACCGTAGCAGGAGCTTGCGCGGCAAATACTTCATTGACGCGTGCGGCATCGCGTACATCACCGACGATGCACAAAAAATTAAGCTGCGGGAAAGTTTGTTTAAGCTCTTGCTCCAAGCTGTACAGCGCGAATTCATTTTGCTCAAACAGCACCAGTTTGCTTGGTGCGTACAGCGCGATTTGGCGGCACAGCTCCGAGCCGATTGAGCCGCCCGCGCCAGTGACTAAGGCGACTTTGTCGGACAATAATTTTTGCAAGCCCGCTTTGTCTAGGCATACTGGATCGCGTCCTAATAAGTCGTCTAGCTCAATGGCGCGCAGTTGCGTCACGCCGACTTTGCCTGACATCAAGTCGTCAAATGACGGCACCGATAAGGCTTCCACGCCTGCCGCTTGGCAAAGTTGAATCGCCCGTTTGCGTTGTTGATGTGAACTAGAGGGCATGGCAAGAATGACTTTGTCCACCGAGAAATGCGTTGCCCATTTATCCAAATCATCCAACTTGCCCAGCACTTTAATGCCATGCAACACGCAATTTTGTTTGTTGTCATCGTCATCTAAAAAGCCGACTAATTGCCAAGCGGGATTCTTCACCAAGTCTTTAGCCAAATGAATCGCGGCATCGCCCGCGCCGAGTATTAGCACAGGTTCAGAGGCGAGTTTGAGCTTGCCGTGCAAGCGCGTTTCTTTCCAAGAGCGATACATCAGACGGCTGCCGCCCATCAGCAACATCAACAGCAAGGGATTCAAAATCAGCACCGAGCGCGGCACGACCAAATTGATGCGCAGCATCAATAACGCAACAGGAATGAGTGCTGCGGCAACCAGCACTGCGAGGACGATACGCTTCAAGTCGGGCACGCTGGCGTAGCGCCAAATGCCGCGATACAAACCCATGCGCCAAAACACAGCGAGCTGTAACAGCATCACCCACAAAACGGTTTGCTTGAACTCAGTTAAAAAATTGACGGGGAGTTCAAAATTAAAGCGCAGCGCGTAAGCCAAACTCCAAGCTAATAAGGCAGCGGTGCTGTCGTGCAACATGGCAAGCACGGTGCGCGTATTCGATTTGCGTAACATTATTTTGGCTCCTGTGCGGCACAAAAATTGCGCCAGCGTTTATCTATCCACATCGACAAGGCAAGATAAATTGCCGCCCAAAAAGCCAATAAATTAGCTTGCGCGGCGAGTGGTTGCGTGATGCCCCACACGGCTGAAATGCCGACCAACGCCATCAACACATATTCCAAAATCGCCGTGGCTTGATGCCCAAAGCCGCTCAAAATTAAGCGTTGATAATAATGGCTGCGATGCGCTTGAGTGAGTTTTTCGCCACGGCGTAAACGCAGCAACAAAGTCGCCGTCGCATCCATCACGAACGGCGAAAACACCAGCAGCGGAAACCACAACGACCAGAAATTTTGTTGCCAACCCCACACGCCCAAACTGGCGGCGAGAAAGCCTAGCGGTATCGAACCCGCATCGCCCATAAATACCGTGGCGGGATAAAAGTTGTGATACAAAAATCCCAAAGCCGCCGCGCCAATGGCGAAACACAGCATGGCAAACACTTCGGCATCCGCGCCGCCATGTTGCAGCGCGGCAAAGCCGTACACAGTAAAACCGAACATCGCCATGCCGCCCGCCAAACCGTCCGAGCCGTCCATAAAGTTATACAGATTGGTCATCCACACCATGTAGAGCAGCACGGGCAGCCACCAATACCACGCCAGTCCTAGTCCAAACAGCACCACAATCGCCGCGATAACATGCGCAATAAAACGCGATTTTGCCGACAGCCCCTGCTTGTCATCGACGATGGATAAAGCGAACAAACCCAACATCGGCAACACCAACCACACGCGTAAATCAGCCAGCAAAAATGCCCAGCCCGCCAAGATGCCCAACATGATGCCGATGCCGCCCACGCGCGGAATTGGCGTGCTGTGCAGCGAACGTTCATTGGGAATATCTTTAATCGTGCCGTCTTTATTTAAGGTGAGTAACAAGGTCGCAAGCAGCGTGACGAGAGCAGCGACAATCGGTGGGTAATGGGACATAAGGGCAGGCAAAAAATAAAGTCGCGCATTATAGCGTGGGTGGAAATGATTATTGATGCGGCTATCGCGCGATAAATCGGTCTCCTACAACAGCATTTCATCCGCAAAATTTTGAGGAGACACCGAGCCTGTGGGAGCTCGATTTATCGAGCGATGTTTTTTCGTACAGTTATCACCCGAAAAACGCAAAGCCCCGCATGGAGACTTAATTTTTAGTTACTCGCTTACGCTACAATCGCGCCGTTTTTCACCCTCAATCCCTCCCGTGCAATCTGCTGATACCCCCCATTTTCGCATCGCTGTGGTGCGCTTTTCTGCCCTAGGCGACCTCGTGTTAGTCGCGGCGGCGGTGCGCGCTTTGCAGGCGCAATTACCTAACGCGGACATCACTTGGCTGACCAGCCCGCTGGCGTATAGCTTGTTGCAAGGCATGAGCGGCGTGACGTTTGTGGTGCGCGACAAACCGCGCAGCCTAAAGGATTACCTCAGTTTTTATCGTGAATTCCGTCGGCAAAAATTTGATGTGGTGCTGGCGATGCAAGCCAATTTACGCATCAATTTACTTTATCCCGCGCTGCGCGCGCCGCTCAAAATTGGTTTCGATAAAACCCGCGCGCGCGAAGGGCAGTGGCTGTTTTGCAACCGTCACATCGCCTTTGCTGACACGCATTTACTAGATAGTTTTTTAGCTTTTGTTGAAACACTCACAGGGCGCGCAGCGCAAGCGGTGCATGGCTTGCCTGTTACCGAGGCAGATTTAGCTTGGGCGCGGGCACAGCTCAGTGCGTTGCCGCGACCTTGGCTTGCCGTGCATCCTGTCGCCAGCAAAGTCGAACGCAATTGGCTACCCGAACGCTATCGCGCCGTCATCGAACAGGCTGTTGCGCAACATCACGCCAGCATTGTTTTAACAGGTGGAAATTCGGCTGCGGAGCAAGCGATTTGCGCACAGCTTGCCAGCAGCGCGCCTGCCTCAACTCTCAATCTGTGCGGCAAAACTACGCCGCAACAACTCGCCGCGCTATTGAGTTTTGTCGATGTTTTGATTGCGCCTGACACGGGGGCAGTGCATATCGCGCGCAGCATGAACACGCCTGTGATTGGCTTGTATGCGGTTGCCAGCCCTCAGCTAACGGGTCCGTATCAAGCCTTAGATTTTTGCGTCAATACCTATCCGCAGGCGGTACAAAAATTCTTAGGTAAATCGGTCACGCAATTGGCTTGGAATACGCGCGTGCATCATCGTGACGCGATGGCGTTAATCACTGTTGATGCGGTGGTGGTGCAGTTGGCGCGCGTACTTGCGCTGCGCAACCCTTCGACAAGCTCAGGGCGAACGCTGGATTGAATCAGAGCCACGCGAGCTAAAGCCGCATCAGCTAGAATGCGCGCTCTTTGAATTTGGCGCACATCATGGTTCCTCATCTCACTACCGCTTTAACTGGTCCGCTGCTCGATTTGGAGCGGCGTTTGTTGTCGTCTATGCCGACTACCGAGCATTGGTTTCGCACGCAATGGTTGGAGCATCCCGTGCCGTTTTATGCCTCGGTAGATTTGCGCAATAGCGGCTTCAAACTTGCGCCCGTCGATACCAATTTATTTCCTGGCGGCTTCAACAATCTCAATCCTGATTTTTTGCCGCTGTGCGTGCAAGCCATGCAGAGCGCGGTGCAAAAAATTTGCCCAGAAGCGCGCGGCGTATTGCTGATACCCGAAAACCACACGCGCAATTTGTTCTACCTGCAAAACGTCGCGCAATTGGTCACCATCATCAAGCAAGCGGGGATGCGCGTGCGCGTTGGTTCGCTGCTGCCAGACATCACTGAGCCGACCACGATTAGCTTGCCGAATGGCGGCGCGCTCACCCTAGAACCCTTGGTGCGACGGGGCAATCGCTTAGGTTTGACAGACTACGATCCGTGTGTGGTGCTGCTCAATAACGACTTATCGGGCGGCGTGCCTGACATCCTTAAAAATCTCGAACAAGAGATTTATCCGCCGCTGTCGGTGGGCTGGTATACGCGCCGCAAGTCGCAACATTTCGCTATGTACAACAAAGTTGCCACGGAGTTTGCCGAGCTGATACACATCGACCCTTGGCTGATCAATCCCTATTTTGACACCTGTACTGACATCAATTTTCAGGAGCAAATTGGCTTGGATTGTTTGGCGGAAAAAGTCGAACTGATGCTCGCCAAAATCCGCATCAAGTACGCCGAATACGGTCTGAAATCCGAGCCGTTTGTTATCGTCAAAGCCGACGCGGGAACCTATGGCATGGGCATTATGACGGTGAAAAATGCCAGCGAAATTACCGCGCTAAATCGCAAACAACGCAACAAAATGGCGGTGATTAAAGAAGGCCAGGAAGTCAGCGATGTGTTGATACAAGAAGGCGTTTACACCTTTGAAAATATCAACGAAGCGGTCGCCGAACCCGTGATTTATATGGTCGATCACTACGTCGTCGGCGGCTTTTATCGCGTCCACACGGGGCGCGGCATCGACGAAAACCTCAACGCGCCGGGAATGCAATTTGTGCCACTGGCATTTGAATCGTGCTGCTCCCTACCCAATCCCGATTGCGCCCCCGACGACACGCCAAATCGCTTTTACGCCTACGGCGTAGTGGCACGTTTGGCGTTGTTGGCAGCGGCATTAGAAATCGAAGCGGCGGAAAATTCCTGATGTGGCGCATCGTTTTGCTGGCTCTGTCGCTCACCGCCTGCGCTGAAAAAGCCGCACCTGTCTATCAAGAGCAAGGCTATGTGTTCGGCACGCTGGTGGAAATCAGCATCGCGGGCGCGGCGGATGCGGATGCCAAATTAGCCGTCGCTGCGGTGCTGCAAGAATTCCAACGTTTACACACTATGTTGCACGCTTGGCAGCCGTCGGAATTAAGCGAGCTCAACGCCGCGTTAGCGCGCGGCGAATCGGCAGCGGTGTCGAATGAGTTGGTGAACATCGTGCAAGACGCGGCGCAATTCTCTAAACAATCACACGGTATGTTCAACCCTGCCATCGGCGGATTGATTGGGTTGTGGGGCTTTCATGCCGATGACTTTAAGCCTGTGCAACCCGACCAAAATGAGCTGGCAAAATTAGTCGCGGCGAATCCGCAGATGAGCGACTTGACTATCGACCACGGTCGCATCGAGAGTAAAAATCCTGCTGTGCAATTAGATTTAGGCGGCTACGCCAAAGGCTACGCGCTGGATCGGGCGGCAAAAATTTTGCGCGAACGCGGCATCAAAAACGCGCTGATTAACATCGGCGGCAACATCATGGCGTTGGGTTATAACGGCA
This sequence comes from Sideroxydans sp., assembly GCA_029850585.1. Lineage (GTDB taxonomy): Bacteria > Pseudomonadota > Gammaproteobacteria > Burkholderiales > Gallionellaceae > Gallionella. Next base: position 53,662 of record JARCRQ010000093.1, on the reverse strand, counting down.
AACGCAACTGGCGCGTGGGCATCCAACATCCGCGCAAAGCGGGCGCGCTGGCGAGTTTGGAGCTGCACGACGGTGAGGCTATTGGCACGTCGGGCGACTATCAACGCTACTTTATGTTGGGCGCGATACGCTATTGCCACCTCATCAATCCGCGCACGGGCTATCCCATGCAAGCGGTGCAAGCCGTGACGATTTTGACCACTGGTAAAAATGCGGGCACTTTATCTGATGCGGCTTCTAAGCCTGTTTTTATGTCGGGTGTAAAGGGTTGGCGCAACGCCGCCAAGCTGATGAATTTAGAATCGGCGATGTTGATAGACGAGCAAGGACGCGTGCATATCACCGACGAATTAGCCGCCCGCTTAGAGTTTTTGGATAAAAATAATACCGTTTTAGCGGAGTAGTGAAATGTCTGATGAACAAGACATCGTTGCTTATAAAACGCGCCGCGCGACGGCACAAAATGCCTTACGAAAAATCGCCGTCATCGTGCGTAATGACGAACAAACTGAAGCAAACAAAACGCGCTACGTAAGAAAATTTTTACGTTACGCACTGGTGGTTTTGCTTGCTGCACTCGCCATTTGGCTGATTTAAGGAAGCAGTAGCAGACCTCTAGAAATTCGATTTTTTGGGATGGAGCGCAAGGAGCCGCGCAGCGAATGACGCAGGCATATCAGATGGATAGACAAGGAATGAGCGAGCACGCGACGCAGCGATTCGCCCAAAAAATGAATTTATAGAGGTCTGCGCAATGGTTGGAATTTTGTTGGTTACACACAATGGACTCGGCGACAGTTTGGTTGATTGCGTCAAGCATGTGCTGGGGGCGGTGCCCAGTCATCTCAAGGTGTTGTCGGTGTTGGCGGACGACAATCCGCAGCACAAATTAGCCCAAGGTGAGAGTTTAATAAAGCAGCTCGACAACGGCAGTGGCGTGCTAATTTTGGCGGATGTGTTTGGTGCCACGCCGTCTAATATCGGTCGCCAACTGTGTCATGCCGAGCGCGTGATTGGGGTAGCGGGGGTGAATTTACCCATGCTGTTGCGCGTGGTGTGCCATCCCACCACCACCATGCCAGCCCTTGCCCAGCTTGCCATTGAAGGTGGACGCGAGTGCATCGTTTATATGAATTCGGATTTATAAAGGTCAACCATGCAACAACAAGACGTATTGATTATTAACAAACTAGGGCTGCACGCACGCGCTTCGGCCAAGCTCACGCAGCTCGCATCGAGCTTCAAATGCGAAGTGATGTTGACGCGCAACACGCGCCGCGTAAACGCCAAAAGCATCATGGGCGTAATGATGTTGGCGGCGGCCAAGGGTGTGACCCTAGGCATCGAAACCAATGGCGAAAATGAAGAAGCGGCGATGCAAGCGTTGGTGAATCTCATCAATGATTATTTTGGAGAAGGCGAGTAAGCCATGAAAATACCTCGAAAAAACGTAGCGAGCCGCTTAAGTGCAAGAAGCACGGAGCGGAGTGACGAGACATACCGTACAGGTAGGCGAGGAAGCGAGCACCGCGCGACGCAGCAATTAAGCGGCGCAGTAGTTTTTTCGAAGTATTTATGACTTTTGCCCTACATGGTATCGCCGTCTCCAGCGGCATCGCGATTGGACATGCGCATTTGTTGTCGCACACCTCCTTAGAGGTGTTGCACTACAACTTGCCGCCGCAACTCATACACGAAGAAGTGGCGCGTTTTGATGTGGCGTTACAGGCGACACGTCAAGAATTTATTAGCTTGCGCGCCAATCGCCCGCAACATGCCGCTGTTGAATTTGATGCCTTTCTCGAATTGCATTTGATGATTTTGGAAGACCCCTTGTTGAGCGTCGCACCGCGCGAAATGATCACGCGCGAGCGGTGCAATGCGGAGTGGGCATTGAAGACGCAGACCGAAATTTTGGTGGCGCAATTCGATGAGTTTGAAGATGCGTATTTGCGTGAACGCCAGCTTGATGTGAAGCAAGTCGCGGTGCGTTTGCTCAAGCAATTATTGGGGCAACCGGGGCATCAGCCCGCGCCTGCGCGTCACGATGTAGAAATGATTTTGGTCGCGCACGATTTAAGTCCCGCCGATTTAATTCAATTCAAGCCGCAGCAATATGCCGCTTTCATTACTGATTTAGGGGGTGCGACTTCGCACACCGCGATTGTCGCGCGTAGTCTTAATACGCCGTGTGTAGTCGGTTTACATCATGCCCGTGAGCTAATCCGCGAAGACGATTTGCTGATTTTGGATGGCGAGCAGGGTGTGTTAATCGTCAATCCCGACAAGGCGATTTTGGCGGAATACAAACTGCGCCAAAGCGCGTGGGAACTGGACCGCAAAAAGCTTAAACGCTTGCGCGGCGCGCGCGCTAACACCTTGGATGGCAGCGTCATCGAGCTGCACGCCAACATCGAAAAACCCGATGATTTATCCGAAGTAAAAGAGCATGGCGCAACGGGCATCGGCTTATTTCGCAGCGAATTTTTATTCCTGAATCGCGACGTGTTGCCCGATGAAGAAGAGCAGTTTTTAGCTTACAAAGCGGTGGCTGAAGGCATGGATGGACAGCCTGTCACCATTCGCACTTTTGACTTAGGCGCGGACAAACAAATCAAGGGCGCGGAGCGCGTGGCAAACAACCCCGCACTGGGTTTGCGCGCGATTCGTTTATGCCTCGCCGAACCGCAATTATTCCGCACGCAATTACGCGCCCTGCTGCGCGCTACGCATTACGGCAACGTCAAAATTCTCGTGCCGATGTTGTCGGGCGCGGCAGAAATCAATCAGACTTTGCAGTTTATCGAGGCGACCAAACAAGCCTTGGATGCCGAAAACATTCCCTACGATAAGGATGTGAAAATCGGCGGCATGATAGAAATTCCTGCCGCCGCTTTAGCCCTCACCGTGTTTGCTAAAAAGCTCGATTTTCTATCTATCGGCACCAACGATTTAATTCAATACACGCTGGCGATTGACCGTACCGATGAGGAAGTTGCGCACTTATACGACCCGCTGCATCCCGCTGTGCTGCACTTGTTAGCGCATGTGATTTCCACTGCGAATAAATTTGGCGTGCCGATTTCGGTGTGCGGTGAGATGGCGGGCGAGCTGGCTTATACGCGTTTATTTTTAGGCTTAGGCTTGCGCCAATTTTCCATGAGTCCCGCGCAAGTCCCCGCCATTAAGCAACGCGTATTAACCAGTAGCTTGGGGGATTTAGGGCTGCTCACGCAAAAAATTCTGCGCGCCGATGACCCGCTAAAAATTCGTGAGTTGCTGGATAAGTTGAATGCTTAAAGCATATTGACAAGGTCGCTGTGAGCGCAGACACTTCGCGGCGATTTTGCGGGTGGCTAAGTAATGATGGATGCTTGCAAAATTGCCGAATCGCTACCTCTCTGGTTGCGACTTAACTTTAAGGAGTTCATATGAAAGCCATACGTTTATTAGTTGTTGTCGGTTTGTTGGGTTTAACACACAGTGCGTTTGCGGCTAAACCTTGCGAAGAACTGAAGTCAGAAATTGAAGCGACCTTCAAAACCAAGGGCGTGCAAAACTACACTTTGGACATCGTCACTAACGGCGCGGAAGATACGGGCAAAACCATCGGTACTTGCGATGGCGGCACCAAGCATCTGAGCTACAAACGGGGTGGCAGCGCAGCTCCCGCTAAGGCGGAAATGAACGCCGAAGTAAAAGCTGCCCCAGCCTCTGCGGTAGCAGCAGTTAAAGCCGAGGTAAAAGCTGCCTCAGCCGTCGCACCTAAGTAATATCGTGTCACGCCAGCGTCCTGCTGGCGGTTGCGAGCTTTATTGAAATCTTCGATAATCCGCGCCCTGTTTTATCCCCCTCTTCCTTGCCAGCTTAAAAATCCTATGGACATAAACCATCAGCGTGCCGTTGACCGATATATTGGTGTGCCAATTTGTTGGCTGTTGTCGGGACTTAACCGCGTGTTTAAGCGCGAGCCCGATGGCATTCCGCCCAAAAGTATCTTGGTGATTTTGTTGTCCGAAATGGGTAGCTTGGTGTTGGCGCAGCCGATGTTTATGCGCCTTAAACAGCAATACCCCGAAGCCGCTATCCACGTCTTGATGTTTGGTAAAAATCGCGAAGTGCTGGATTTGATGGAGCTGATACCACCAGAAAATGTCATCACCCTGAATGACAGCTCGTTCAAAACGCTACTCAAAGACAGCGTGGATGCAATTATCAAAATGCGCGATTTGAAAATTGATGCGGTGATTGATTGCGAATTATTTTCCCGCGTCAGCAGTATTTTTTCGTATTTGTCGGGCGCGGCGTATCGCGTTGGTTTTTATCGCCACACTCAAGAAGGCTTGTATCGCGGTACATTCATCAACCGCCGCGTGGCGTACAACACCTATCGCCATTTGACTCAGCAGTTTTTGAGTTTGGCGGCAGCACTCGAATCAGACAGCACCCCTGCCAATAAATTATTCCCTGAACCGTATCTCGGCAAAACGCCCGTGCTGGTATTCCCCGATGAGGAATTGCTGCAAGTCACTAAAGAATTGCACAACTTTTATCCGCCTATTAAAGACAAAAAACTGGTGCTGATTTATCCCAGCGGCGGCATTTTGCCGATTCGCGCTTGGCCGATACAGCATTATTGCCAAGTCGCCAAAGCCTTGCTGGCTGAGGGTTACGCGGTTGGGGTCATCGGTATGAAAGGCGACCGCGAGATTTCGCAGCAGGTGGTTAACTTTTGTAAAGACCCTGCGTGTGTGAATTTGGCGGGCTATACCAAATCGGTGCGACATTTGTTGGCGGTGTTTCATCGCGCCTGCTTGCTCATCACCAATGACGGCGGCCCCGGACAATTTGCCGCGCTCACCCCTCAGCTGCCGACCATTATTTTCTTCGGTCCAGAAACGCCCACTTTGTATAAATCGTTGGGCACAAATTCCTATTGTTTTTATCGCAACTTGCCGTGTTCACCGTGCCTCACCGCGTACAACCATAGAGCCTCGGCGTGTGATGGTGACAATCAATGTTTGAAGCAAATTGCGCCGCAACAAGTGTTGCAAAAAGCGCACGAAATGCTTGCTGCGCAAGGTGCAGCGAGTGCGGCAACATGATTAAGCGGCTTACTGAACACCGTGGTTTTGTGTGGTTATTCAAACGCCGTTTTATGAAATTCGGCGCGGTCGGCGCGTCGGGTGTGTTGGTCAATTTAGCGGTGTTATTTGTCAGCCAAGAATTTTTATTCCGCACCATACACTCTGCCGACATGCGCCTGAATGTGTCGCTGGCAACGGCAATTTTTTGCGCCACGGTGAATAATTTTTTGTGGAATCGCGCCTGGACTTGGCGTGACCGTCAGCATCATCCCGACAAACATTTGCTGCTGCATTTTGGTCAATACGCACTCGCGGTGTGGATAGGCATCGTGCTGCAATTTGTGTTGACCAAATTGCTGGTAAGCCATTTGCATTACCTCGTGGCGAACACCAGCGCGATTGTGTTGGCGAGTGTGTTTAACTTTTTGGTGAATAATTTTTGGACGTTCCGTCACCATAAAGCCGACACCGAAATGGCGTTGCCCAACATTCCCGAATTAGATGACGACGCGGCAAAATAAGGTTCGGCTGGCAGGGCTGATTGCCGCGCTGTTGCTGGCGATAACGACTTATTTTTACGCGCTGGATAGCCAGTACATTCCGAAAAATGGCGACGAAAACGTCTATCTGCATATCACCCGTCTAACCGCTGCCAGCGGCGATTATTTGCCGCTGCAATCGCAGCTCGACAACATGCGTAACACCAAACCGCCGCTGTTGTTTTGGCAAGGTATCGCAAGCTCCAACGGCGGCAAAAACTGGGATTTAACTGCGCTGCGTTTGCCGTCGGTGTTCTACACTTTGCTCACCGCTGCCTTGCTGTTGCTCACGGCATGGCGGCTCACTAGGCAAGTCTCAACAGGGTTTATCGCCGCGTTGACCTTCCTCGCATTCTTCAGCACTTATCGTTTCGGACGACCTTTTCTCACCAACGCAGCGGAAGTTTTTTGGCTGAGCTTGCCTGTATTCGCGCTACTTAATTGGCGCACCAGTTTCCAATCGCGCTACCTGTTGCCGCTATTTTTTGGTCTCAGCATAGGCATGGCGTTTTTGTATAAATCCTTCGCGCTAGGTTTACCGATGACGTTGCTTTTAGCGGCTTGGTATTGGCGCGAACGCGATTTTTATTTAGCCGTTTTTGTGCGTCGCGATGCCTTAAAAATTGTCATTAGCATCAGCATGGCGGTGGCAATTTTTGCTTTGTGGTTCGCGCTAGACCCCAACCCCCGCGCGGTCTGGCAGGAGTTTGTCATCGGCGAAAACGCAGGCAAATTCGACCCGCATGGCGGCAGCTATGTGGCGAAACTGTGGTGGGGTGGTTCGAGTATCTGGAGCTACAGTGCGGCGTTTTTAAGCAACGCGGGGCTGCTCACTTTTGTCGTCATCGGCGTGTGCGTGACGGCTTGGCAAAAACGTCACAGCCTCACGCGTGACGAGCAATTATTGTGGTTGTGGATAGCCGCATTTTTTATCAGCTTCGCCTTACCTAGCCAACGCTCAGGACGTTACTTATTAGCTGCGATGCCCGCCCTCGCATTGCTTGCAGCACTGAATTGGCAAGCGATTAGTCGCAAATTTTTCGTCGCGACCTTGTGCTTGGCGGGCTTATTTTTATTGGCTTTAGCCATGCTGGCAGCGCGCTTGCAAAGCGCAATCGGCGACGCTCATTTATACGCGGCGGGTTTCTGGATGCTGTTGTGTAGCAGTTTTATCTGGGTGCTGGTCGCGCTGTTTGTGCCACGTCTCACACGCGATGCCACACCGATTGCGGGCTTGTTAGTGCTGCTTAGTTTTGCTGCTTTGTTGCGTCCCTTTGATACGCAGTTGGCGATTTATAACGCCGCCACGCAAGCTGCGCTGCAAGGCAAAACTGTGGCGGTGCCGTGCGACTTTCGTGCGTCAGACGAGCGTTATCAATTCCTCTTACCGCACACCCAGCTCACTGCTTATCACGAAAATCTGCATTTCGATGCCGCGCAATTAGCCCAGCGTTATGCGTGGTTTGCCGTGCAAATTCCGCTCCAGCAAGACGTGCAAACGAGCTTATGCGCGGACTGCAAAATCATCGGACAACGCTTGGATATACGCGGTCGACAAAGCTCGGCGGAGCTCAAGGAAATGTTGCTGCACGGCAAATTTTTTGAGTATTTATTCGTGCGCGAAGTGCTGTTGCAATCCACCGCCACGCTGGCGAATCTGCCCGCCTTAACGCTTGCGGAGCAATGTCGCTAATGATGCGCGTACGCTTATTTTTATTAGCTTTGCTGGTGTTAGCGAGCGTGCTTGCTGCGCAAAAAATTACTCAGCGCAGTGTGCCGAACGGCTTTCAAATCGCTGCGATTACGCCCGACGTAACGCCCGCTTTTTTGCACAGCGCGTTTGTCTCGCACCAATTAAATATCGCCACGCACGCCGCCTCGCTGATTGAGTTAAACGATGGAAAATTGCGCGCATTTTGGTTCGCAGGCAGTCGCGAAGGTGCACAAGATGTGACGTTACGCAGCGCGGTGTTTGACGGCAAAAACTGGGGCGCAGAGCAGACGGTTATCAATCGCGAGCAAACCCAGCAAGGCGTGTGGCGTTATGTGAAGAAGCTCGGCAACCCTGTTGCGGCAAGGCGCGCCGACGGGACGTTGGTTTTATATTTTGTGACGGTGTCGCTAGGCGGCTGGGCGGGCAGCTCAATTTCTTTTATCACTTCACACGACGAAGGGGCGAGTTGGGACACGCCGCGCCGCCTAATTACCTCACCGTTTTTCAACATCAGCACGCTGATTAAAGGCACGCCGTTTAGCTATGCGGATGGCAGCTTGGGCTTGCCTGTGTATCACGAATTTTTAGGCAAATTTGGCGAGCTGTTGCGGCTCTCGGCGGATGGCACGGTGTTGGATAAACAACGCTTGAGCAACGGCAAACTGGGCATCCAACCCGTGCTGCTCATCACCGATAGCGAGCACGCCACGGTGTTAATGCGCCACACCAACGCGCCGCCTAAGCGTGTGATTGCCACGCGCACACAGGACGGCGGACAGACTTGGAGCGTGCCGACTAAGCTCACCATCGCCAATCCTGATGCGGCGTTGACGGCGGTGAGCTTGGCGGATGGGCGGATGCTGGCGGTGCTGAATAATCTCGAAGTCGGTCGCCATGCCTTGTCGTTAATGCTGTCTAGCGACAGCGGCATGAACTGGCGCAGCGTTTATGAATTTGAGCATGAGAGCGATGTGGTGGTGAGTGTCGAACAATTTGCGCAACGCACTGCGCAGCTGGCAGTGGCAAGCGACGCGAACGTCACGGATGGCGCGGCTTTTGCGGCGACCGCGCAGCGCAATAAATGTCCCGCCTTATGCGACTTTGAGTTTTCTTATCCGTATTTAATCCAGACTCAGCGCGGCGATTTTCAGCTGGTCTATACCTGGAATCGCGGCTTGATTAAGCACGTCCAATTCAATCACGCTTGGCTGGAAAATCAGTTGCAAGAAAAGCACATCAAGGACACGCCATGATGCTCACCGATGTCACTGGATTATGCGGACACGCCAGCGCGCTTGCCGCCTGCGCCTTACTCGTCCCCGCTGTGCGTCGCTTGAGTTTGCCGCGTATCAGTCTGCTGCTCGCAGCGATTTTTATATTCGCCTTAGTGCCTTTAAACGGCTTGCCCTTAGCGGGCTACACGCGCGGCATGGTGGGCGATTTCAGCATCAGCAGTGTGCTGTTAATTGGGCTCGCGATACTGCGACCTTACGGCATCTTGGTCAGTGAAAAATCGCGGCTGCACCTGTTGCGACTTATCGCGCTGGTGGCGTTGATTTTTTATCCCATGACCTTAGGTGTCACCCTGTATGACCCGTACCGCTTGGGTTATGGCGATGCAGGATTTTTCAGCGTGGTGTTGCTGGTTGCATTATTGACATGGTGGCGGCAGTCCAATTTAATCGTTTTGAGCATCGCACTCGCGACGCTGGCGTGGTGCTTGGGCGCGTATGAATCAAGCAATGCGTGGGATTATTTAATTGACCCGCTGTTAGCTGGCTATGCGCTGCTTGCGCTGCTGCAAGATGCGCGTCGGCGGGCTAAGGTTGGCGCGCCAACGGCACGGTAATACGAAACACGCTGCCCTGTGCCAGCCGCGAGCGCAGGGTGAGCGGATGGTCTAAGGTGCGCGCCAGTCCTTGCACAATCGCCAAGCCTAAGCCCATCCCTTTATCGCGATTGCGTTCGGGATTATTGAGTTGTTGAAACTCGTGAAAAATCGTTTCTTGATGCTCAGGCGCAATGCCGATACCGCTGTCCCACACTTCAATAATCACCTCGTTGCCGCGCTGCCGACATGCCAACAAAATGCCGCCGCGTGGGGTATAACGCAGCGCGTTGGAGACCAAATTGCGCAGCATCATTTCTAACAACATCGGATCGGAATACACGTTGACGCGGGTGTTGCGCATCCGATAGCGCAAGCCTTTGCTGGCGGCTTGCGATTGAAAATCATTGCTGACTGCGACAAATAATTTTTGCAAAGCAAAGTCGTGCGGACGGGCTTCGACCGCGCCCGCTTCGATGCGCGAAAAGTCCAACAAAGTGTTGAGCATGTTGTTGGTGGCATCCGATGCGAGGCGAATTTGCGCGAGTAATTTTTGCTGTTGTGTGTTCAGTGTCGTGCCGCCCAATACGTCTAAAAATAAACACAGCGCGTGTATCGGTTGACGCAAGTCGTGGCTGGCGGCAGCGAGGAATTTGGACTTGGCAAGGTTGGCGTGTTCGGCATCGGCTTTAGCCGCTTGCAACAGGCTTTCGTGGCGCAACACGCGCATCCGCCAACGCACAAACAACCAGCTCAATAACGCGAGAATCACGCTGAGCAGCCAGCCCGTGTGGCGATGTTCTTGCAGCTCTTGCATGGCGGTGGTGGGGGCGAGATTGGGCAACGATTGCGCCACAATGGTCCATTGGTACGCGCCGATTTCGACGGGCTTGTTGGCTATCAATAACGCCAAGTCCGACTCCCCGCCGACGCGCTCTTGTTCGCTGGATAAAGTTTGCGGCTCAGAGCCGTCGAGAATGCTGATGGCAATGTTGGGACGCTCACCCAAAATGCCTTCGATTAAACCGTCCATGCTAAAGCGCGCATACACCCAGCCCTGCAAATTTTTGGCGCGCTCGTCTAGGCTGTTTTGCTCAGTGGCATTGCGATAAATCGGTAATACCATTTGATAGCCTCCCGCAATTTTGCGGGGATTTTCGTCGGGCAAGGGCAGCTTGTTGCTAATCGCCAACAGCCCAGTATCGCGGGCATATTGCCAAGCAGGACGACGCGACGGTTGAGCAAAAAAATCCATGCCGACAAACGGCTCGGCGGGGCGATTAAACGATACGTCATAACGCACTTCGCTGCTTTGGTCAGCCTTGAGTTGTGCATAGCCGATGCCTTGCAAGCCGCGTAGCTTATACAGTTCGCTGCGTTCGATAAAACGGCTAAATTCAGCCGCATCGACCGAGTCCGAGGCGGAAAATAGGCTTTGCGTGGCGCGCAACACTTGCTGGTAATTCGCCATGCGCTCTTGAAAAATGCCCACCGTTTCGCGCACCCGCACGGCAAAATCTGCCGCGCTATCGCGTGCTACGTCTTGCGCCTGTTGTTGGTTGATGCGCTGCGCCACCATCAGGCTTATTAGCAGCACCACGATAGGCACCAGCCAACTTAATACTTGCCATTCGCGCCCATGCCAAAAAGGGCTGGCTAGTTTTGCCCATGCGCGGCGTAATTGGTGCGGGGCAGTTTTCATCGTTGGTAAGGTAGCAAAATTTTCACTGCGCGGGATTGCGCTTGTTGCAATGCGCTTTGCGCGGATTGTTCGCCCGTTAAGGCGGAGACAATCGCGTCGTTGAGGGCGCGCGTGACGCGCTGATTAAAGTGAGTAGAGAGTTCGGGTACGGCGAATTCGAGCTGATTTTTTGCCAGCTCGGCGGCGGGGTATTTTGCTAGGTGCGCGCGCATCAATTCGGTCTGATACGCCGCAGGATTCACCGCGATATAGCCCGACGCGATGCTCCATTGCGCTGTGTGTTGCGGCGATACCAGCCACTGCACCAAGGTCAGCGCAGCACGTTGTTGCTCAGGACTTGTGCCTTCCAGTAAATACAAATTGCCGCCGCCCGTGGGCGAACCGTGCCAGCCTGTGCCAGGCAACATCGCCACGCCAAAATCAAATTTAGCGCGACGTTGCAAGCGCGTTAAATTGCCGCTAGTCGTCCACATCATGGCAGTTTTATGGCGCAGAAAATCTTCGCTGACGTCGCCCCATTCGGTCAATTTTTCGGGCTGCGCATTGCCGTTTTGCCACAGCGCAACCCAATCGTTTAAGGCGGCAATCACTTGCGGGTCATCGAAATAAGTTTGCGTGCCCGTATCGTTCATCAAGCGCGCCCCGCGCCCCGTCACCATGCCTTGCAGCAGCCAATAGGCAAAGCCCGTGGCAGGGATTTCGATGCCGTGGCGGATGAGCTGTTGTTTATTATTTTTGCGCGTGAGCTGCTGCGCGATGCGCGTCATTTCCTGCCAATTTTGCGGCGCATGGTCGGGGTCTAAGCCCGCCTCGCGGAACATGGCTTTATTCCAATACAACAAAATGGTGGAACGTTGAAATGGGATGCCCCAAGTCTTGCCCGCCACGCGGCTATTGCTCATCAGGGCAGGGAAGAAGGCGGGCAAAGACGCATGGTTAGCGGTCATCACTTCTTCAAACGGCACGATGGCGTGTGCATCTATCAGCGTGTAAACATCAGCGGCGAACAGCACCGCCAAGGCAGGTGGCTTGCCATTTTTCTGTGCCAATAAAGTTTTGGCTAAGGCATCTTGATAGGTTCCCGCGTACACCGGCGTGACGTGAATGTCGGGATAGTCGTGTTCAAACTGGTCAATGAGTGTTTGCAGGGTTGTCGCAATCGAACCCTGCACCGCGACTGGAAAATACAACTCAAGGTCGATGGCGCGCGCATTCGCCGCCACGCCGCAGCAACTGATGAATAACACAAAAATTCTGACGAGGTTCAACATGGTTGAAGGCTTGCTGTGTGTGGCGTGCGTTGTGTGCGGGCAAGGCGCGCAAGATACCACAGCCGCCTCACCTTGCGCCGCCTTGTGTGTCGCGCGCGCCGTGCCGAGTGCTTAACGCAGGGTTTGGAAATACTTGTCGGGTGCGGGGCTTGCTTCGTTGACGCTATCGGCTGCGCTTGGGTCACGTTTAATTTGCGGGTGCAGTAGTTGAATTTGATTAGCTAACGCCAATAAATCAGAATTTTTGGTGTTGCGTGCCAGGTGTATGACTTCGAGTGCGTAGTCGGTGTTCACGACCGCCCATTCCACATCAATCATGCGATGCGTTTCGCGGCGCAACAACACATACACGCGTCCAAGTACGGCAAATAACTGATCATTGTTGACATGCATTTTGTGTCTCCTAAGAAATTTTGGGGTAAAAAAAGAGCACCTTGCGATGCTCTTTGAAGTGAGCCGTTAGATTGACTCGATTGCTCTTGGGGGAGAGTTCTTTTAAGTTAAATTAAAATTCAAATATCGAAGTGAGGCTAGGCGCGAACAAAAAATTGCGACGCGGCATAGATAAACTATGTAAGGAGTAATTTTTTGTAAGCAACGCCGCATCACGATGAGATTTTAATTTTAGAGGTTGTAAGCACGTTCACCGTGTGATGCAGTGTCCAGCCCTTCACGTTCTTCTTCAACTGTAACGCGCAGACCGATCGTCCAATCCACCAGTTTGTAGCAGATAAATGCCACCACGCCTGACCAAATTAGGGTGGTCAATACCGCTTGTGCTTGTATCCAAACTTGCGCGCCGATTTCGGTGTCGATGATTTTGTTGTTTACATAATCAACGATGCCGGTGCCGCCCATACTCCAAGTGTTGAACACGCCAGTCAGCAACGCGCCCAAGATACCGCCGATGCCGTGGATGCCGAATACATCGAGTGCATCATCTGCGCCGAGCAATTTCTTCAAGCCTGTTACGCCCCAGAAACACACCACACCAGACAGCGCGCCGATGACTAAGCCGCCACCGATACCAACCCAACCGCAAGCAGGCGTAATCGCGACCAAGCCTGCTACCGCACCTGATGCTGCGCCCAACAAGCTAGGCTTGCCTTTCAACAGCCATTCCGCTGCCATCCAAGTCAATACCGCTGCGGCTGTGGCAATCAAAGTGTTAGCGAAAGCCAACGTTGCTGTGCCACCTGCCTCTAATGCTGAACCTGCGTTGAAACCGAACCAGCCCACCCACAGCAATGACGCACCAATCATGGTCATAACGAGGTTGTGCGGAGCCATTGCTTCTTTGCCTAAGCCAACGCGTTTGCCGATTAAGAATGCACCGACTAAACCTGCAATCGCTGCATTGATGTGTACCACTGTGCCGCCCGCAAAATCCAACGCGCCTTTTTGGAACAACCAACCTGCCGTCGAATTGGCAATGTCAGCCGCCGCTTGAGTGGTGTAAGCATCTGGACCTTGCCAGAACCAAACCATGTGCGCGATAGGCAAGTAAGCGAAAGTGAACCACAACGCTGAGAACAACAACACCGCGCCAAACTTCATACGCTCGGCAAAAGCACCGACTGTTAACGCCACGGTAATCGCCGCGAACGTCGCTTGGAATGCTACGAACACAAACTCAGGAATCACGACGCCTTTGCTGAAGGTTGCCGCATTGGTAACCGAGCCAGTGACGGGGTCAAAAATGCCTTTCAGGAACAATCTATCAAAGCCGCCGATAAATGCGTTGCCTGTAGTGAATGCCAGCGAGTAACCGTAAATCGCCCACAACACCATAATCAGCGCGAAGATGCTGAATACTTGCATGAGGATAGACAGCATATTTTTGCTGCGCACCAAGCCGCCGTAGAACAACGCCAAGCCTGGAATTGACATCATAATCATCAGCAAAGTGGCGACCAGCATCCAAGTGGTATCGCCTTTGTTCGGCACGGGGGCAACAACGGCTGCGGCAGCAGGGTCGGCAGCAACAGGTGCTGCAACAGCGGGAGCTGCATCAGCGACCGCCGCCACACTTGCAGTAGCACTAGCCGCTGCGGCATCTTCCGCTAAAGCGGGCGCTGACAAGCCGCACAAAGCAGCCAGTAACAGCATTGAAGCAATGAGTTTTGACATGTTTTTCTCTCCAATTACTTAAATAAAAAATTTTCTAGGGTGTCTCGAAAAATTCAAATATCGAAGTGAGGCTAGGCGCGAACAAAAAATTACGACGACGCACTTGTCCTCAGGTGCTTTGGCTGGGGATAGATGGCTATGTAAGGAGTAATTTTTTGTGAGCAACAACGCATCGCGAAGAAATTTGGGTTTTGCGAGATGCCCTTACAGTGCGTCAGAGCCAGTTTCGCCCGTACGGATGCGGATAACTTGTTCGATTTCGGTAACGAAAATTTTGCCGTCGCCGATTTTGCCAGTGTTCGCTGATTTTTCGATGGTGTCTAAAACCTGTTCGAGCATCTCGGCTTTAATTGCCGCTTCGAGTTTGACCTTAGGTAAAAAATCCACCACATATTCCGCACCGCGATAAAGCTCGGTGTGTCCTTTTTGTCGCCCAAAGCCTTTCACTTCCGTGACGGTGATGCCTTGTACGCCGATGTTAGACAAGGCTTCGCGCACTTCGTCGAGCTTGAACGGCTTGATGATTGCTGTGACCATTTTCATAATTTTCTCCCGTGTAGGGCGAACCACAATTCGCCCTTGTGTTGTTAGAACGAACGGCTTAAAGACAAAACGGCAGTGTTTTTACCCAAAAACTTGTTCGTGCCGCTGGTGTATTGAACTTTGTTGGCATTCGTGCCGCTGTATGCCAAGCCCAGTGCGTAGCCGCTAAAGTCTTTCGCAACAGACAGTTTGTAGTCGCTGTAAGTTGGATCAGATGCGGCAGCTTTTAATGCATCGGCAGATGCGCCTTTGAATTTTTGCATACCGTAATGTCCGCTTACTGTCACGCCTGTATCGGCAACGGGATAAGCCGCATTCAATTCAAAGTAAGTTGAGCCTTTAGCTTTAGATACGCCGAACAAATCACCTAAGGCGTAAGACACTTTGGCAGTCACGATAGAGTAAGTTGCCGCACCGTAGATTTCGTTGGTGTCCGCTTTAGCAGAACCTGCTGGCAGCGTTGCAACATAAGTTGCTGGATAGTTGTAACGCAAGAAACCTACATCGTATGCAACATCACTTACCGCACCTTTGTAACCAAAGTAAGTATCCAACTCGAGTTGCGCGCTGGTCGCACCTGTTACGCCAGGGCTATCGGTCAACCAACTGATGCTAGAACCCCATGCGCCTGCGTACAAACCACTCACATGAGCGTAGTCAAAGCCGCCTTGGATAGCAGGTGCTGCGCCCGTTTGCGAAATACCGCGATATAGATAATTGCTAACCAAAGCTACGTTTGAGGTCACGGTATGTTCAGCTACTGCGTCTGCTGCCATTGCGAAACCAGGTAAAGCCAATGCACCCAAAACTACTGCGTTCAATAAATTGCGTTTCATGTTGTGTCCTTTATAAAGTAATGAGAAATACGGGATGAATCTTCCGCGCAGTTGTATAAGCAGCAAGCGTGCCAATTTTTTTAGTTCTTATAAAAACAATATGATAGCTAATTTAATTAGTTAAGATTCGGGTGCTATGCACCATTAACAAGCGGCTTCAGCGGTGTTTGCACTAAGGCTGTGCCAGCCTTGCGAGGTTTTGCTACACTCGCGTCACTCTCCTGTTTCCCAATCCTCAATCCTAAGGAATTCCATCATGTTGAACGCTAAAATTTTTAATGATTTATCCGAAAAACTGCACGACGCGGTAAACAGTAGCCCAGTCAAAGATGCTGAAAAAAACGTGCGTGCCTTGCTGGCGCAAGGCTTTGCTAAACTCGATTTAGTGACGCGCGAAGAGTTCGATGTGCAAACCCAAGTATTGGCGAAAGCGCGTGAGCAACTGACCGCACTGGAAGCGCGTATCGCCGAGCTGGAAGCGCAGAGCAAATAACATGAGCCTCGCCGTCCTCTATAGCCGCGCACTGTCTGGCATGGAGGCGGAGCTGGTCACCGTCGAGGTGCATCTTGCCAATGGGCTGCCTAGTTTCACCATCGTGGGCTTGCCCGAAACCGAGGTCAAAGAAAGCAAGGACAGGGTTCGCGCTGCCTTGCAAAATTGCAACTTTGAATTCCCCGCGCGACACATCACCGTCAATCTCGCGCCCGCTGATTTGCCCAAAGAAAGTGGGCGTTTTGATTTGCCCATTGCACTGGGAATTTTGGCGGCAACGGGGCAAATCCCCCGCGACAAATTGGGCGAATATGAGTACGCGGGCGAGCTAGCCCTGACTGGCGAACTGCGCGCGATACGTGGCGCGCTGGCAATGACTTACTGCGCCGCCAATTCGGGTCGCGCTTTTGTGTTACCCGCTGTGAACGCACCAGAAGCCGCACTAGTTGAGGATGCCGTGGTGTATGCCGCGCAATCTTTGCTGCAAGTCGCCGCACATTTGGCGGGGCGCGAATTGCTGCAACGCTATATTCCTAGACCACAAATCGTTACACCGAACTACCCCGATATGCGTGAAGTAAAAGGGCAGACGCAATCCAAACGCGCGCTGGAAATCGCAGCGGCGGGCGGACATTCGGTGTTGATGAGCGGGCCGCCTGGTACGGGAAAATCCATGTTGGCGGCGCGCTTCCCCAGCATCTTGCCGCAGATGACGCAAGCCGAAGCGTTGGAAAGTGCGGCGATGCAGTCATTAGGCGGGATGTTTAACATTGCAAATTGGAAACGTCGCCCCTACCGTGCGCCGCACCACACTGCCTCCGCCGTAGCACTGGTGGGCGGCGGCAGCAACCCGCGTCCCGGCGAGATTTCAATCGCGATGAACGGTGTGTTATTTTTAGACGAGCTGCCCGAATTCGATAGGCATGTGTTGGAGGTGTTGCGTGAGCCTTTGGAAAGTGGGCGCATCACCATTTCGCGCGCCGCACGGCGTGCCGATTTCAAAGCGCAGTTTCAACTCGTTGCCGCGATGAACCCTTGCCCGTGCGGCTATCTCGGTCACTACAACGGCAAGTGCCGCTGCACCCCCGACCAGGTATCGCGCTATCGCGGCAAAATTTCTGGTCCGCTGCTAGATCGCATCGACATTCAAATCGAAGTGCCAGCCGTAGCACATGACGACTTGCTCAAGGTGGCGGATGGCGAAACCAGCGCGGTCATACAAGCGCGTGTCGAAGCCGCGCGACAACGCCAATTAGCGCGGCAAAACAAACCTAACGCGCTGCTCTCCGTCACCGAGATCGACCGCTACTGCGCACCTGATGCGGCGGGTGAGGCTTTGCTGCGGCAGGCGATTACCCGCCTTAACCTGTCCGCGCGCGCCTACCATCGCATCCTCAAAGTCGCCCGCAGCATCGCTGATTTGGCGGGCAGCGAACAGCTGAAAATTAGCCATATCGCCGAAGCTGTGCAGTATCGGCGCATGGATAAAAGCGGCTAATGGAATACACTATCTTCTGCAATAAAAATGCACTTCGATTAAATTTAAGCCATAATAAGCCACACAAAACCACACTATTTGGCGGAATTTCTGCATGTTAATCGAACTCTCCATCGCTAATTTTTTCTCGTTTCGCGAAGCTCAAACCTTCTCTATGGTCGCTTCCACTAAACTGCAAAAGAAAGAGAACACTTTTACGCCTGAAGTTGAAAAAGAGAAATTACCTAAACTGCTTAAGGTGGCGGCTATTTATGGTCCCAACGCATCGGGCAAAAGCAATTTAATTAAAGCGCTTGAATTGGTTGGGAAATTTGCCGCCCGCCTACCAACCGAGACCGAACCATTGCCTGTTGCCCCCTTTCGATTTGATGCCGCGCTCGCCAATCAACCTAGCTGTATAACCTTGCATTTCGTAGCCAAGAAAGTTCGATACGAATTCAATTTGGCCGCCACAACTGAGCGCGTTACGGGTGAAAAACTTACAGCCTATCCAAAAGGTAAAGAGATGCTGCTGTATAGCAGGGAGCACACTGAACAGGGCGAGCAATACAATTTTGGGGAAAAACTTGAAGGTGACGACACGCTACATACCGTTTGGAAAAATTTAACCAGCCCCAAGATGCTGTTCATTGCCCAAGCTGTCGCTAACAGCAGTGAAGAAATGAAGCAATTAAGAGAGCCATTTGAATGGCTAAAAGGAGGACTTTCTATTGTTGAGGACGATATGGGGCGCTGGGCAAAAATTGCGCAGATGATAGCTGCAGATATTCCAGAGCTTGCTAAAAAATTATCAGCCTTTCTACAAGAAATTGATGTTCCAATTAGCAGCATTCGCTTTGACTCGCCCTTAGCAAATGAACCCATTGGACTCGCATCCGTAAATCCTAATAAGACAACTGAGAAGCCGTCAAAACGCACCATGCTGACTCATGCAACTGCGTTAGGCGAAGCGGAATTTGACTTCAAAGAAGAGTCGAAAGGCACGCAGAATTTGGCTGGTTTTTGGTTGCCTTGGATGATGAAGCATTCACGAATTTTGGTTGCTGATGAATTAGATAGCAGCTTGCACCCTAATATCGTGGCGGCTCTAATTAAAAAACATATTGAAGCCGAGCAGCCCTCACAGCTTATTTTTACTACTCACGATACGCATTTGATGGACACCAAGCTGATGCGTCGCGACCAATTTTGGCTCACCGAACGCGACATGAATGGCGCGACGCAATTACGCTCCATTCATCAGTTTGAAGGGCGCGAAAGTGAAGATTTGGAAAAACGGTATTACGAAGGGCGTTATCGCGCACTTCCGTTTGTGCGTTAGGACTCCAACATGGGACGTAATACAGCATCTTTTAATCGAGCGAATTCACAGTTCAAGCCGCAGCCTACGGTGTTGATACTTTGCGAAGATAGCAAGTCTGGAAAAACTTATTTGGAAGATGCAAGCAAGCATTTTCGCGCTCATACTAAAGTGGAAATCGCGCATTGTGGAAAGACTGATCCCAAGGGAATTATCAACGAGGCAATTAAACGGCAAGCTAAATTTGACCAAGTATTCTGTGTTATCGACCGCGACACCCATCCCAGTTTTAACGAAGCAATTCAATTGGCAAGCTCACATCTGAAAGTAACTATCATCAAGTCTTATCCCTGCTTTGAATTTTGGTTGCTGCTGCATTTTGGACATACACGTAAGCCCTATACGGCAGGCGACTTGCTTAATCGGGATTTGTGCAGCAAGGCAGGTATGGAAAACTATAATAAGGGTAGCGCAACAAGTACGTTTGCTAGATTGCTCGGCGAGCAATTTAATAACGCGCGAATAATATCTCCACAGGTACTTGCTCAAGCCAACAGCGAACAAGAATTCAATCCAAGCACCGAGCTGCACCTGCTTATAGACCGCTTGGAGGAGCTTTCACAGCCCCAGCCCGCCCATAATTAGCGTCCTTCATGAGCCGCATACGCTCCGCAAAAAGCTGACATTCAGTACCAACCCAGATTGCCTGCCTCAACCTTTCTGCTCGCGCCTACCACCGCATCCTCAAAGTCGCCCGCACCATCGCTGATTTGGCGGGCAGCGAACAGCTGCAAACCAGCCATATCGCCGAAGCTGTGCAGTATCGGCGCATGGATAAAATCAGCTAATTGATGCGCATAAACAATGCGCATATAATCTGCGCATCATTTATGGGGGCACTATGTCAAGCATCCACTTCGACCCCTCTGCACCTAAAAAAGCCACCAACCTAAGCATCAACTCTGACCTGTTGCGCCAAGCCAAAGAGCTGCATATCAATCTATCGCAGGCGGTGGAAGAGCATTTGGTGAACGTGGTGCGCGAGGCGCAGCAACAACAGTGGCTGGCAGAAAATGCCGACTTTATTGCGGCGTATAACAAACGTATCGAACAAGACGGGCTTCCGCTTGAACAATATCGAACCTTCTGACCATGGCGCGTTTCGACATTTACCCCAATCCAGGGCACACCAAGAAATCCGACGTTCCTTATTTGCTGGCAGTTCAAAGTGATTTACTGAGCGCGTTGGATAGTCGCGTGGTTGTGCCGATGCGCCGTGTGGATCGTTTTGACAAAGTGATACTGCCGAAGAATCTCGCGCCCGTATTTGAGATTGATGGCTTGAGCTGCTTTATGGAAACAGCGAAATTAGCGGCTGTGCCCGCCAAGATATTGCACACACCCGTCGCGACTTTGGCTGACCATCATGCTGACATCATGGCGGCACTCGATTTTCTTTTTCAGGGTTATTAAGACCCGAATCACAAAC
Organism: Sideroxydans sp.; assembly: GCA_029850585.1. Classification (GTDB taxonomy): domain Bacteria; phylum Pseudomonadota; class Gammaproteobacteria; order Burkholderiales; family Gallionellaceae; genus Gallionella. Next base: position 33,232 of record JARCRQ010000093.1, on the reverse strand, counting down.
AAATATCACACCATGAACAAACAGCCCCACCTGATAGAACAACTTATCCAGCAGCGCATCCTAATTTTGGATGGCGCGATGGGTACCATGATTCAACGCTACAAACTCACCGAGGAACATTATCGCGGTACGCTTTTGCATGGCGAATACGCAGGTGCACGCAAGACTTTCGCCGATCATCCAGTGGACGTGAAGGGCAACAACGACTTGTTGGTGCTGACCCAGCCGCACATCATTCGCGAGATTCATGCGCAGTATTTGGCGGCGGGTGCGGACATTTTGGAGACCTGTACTTTCAATTCCACCGCAGCGTCGTTGGACGATTACGACATGGTCGAGCTGGCGTATGAATTGAACTTCGCGGGTGCGCGTTTGGCGCGTGATGTATGCGACGAATTTGAGGCGAAAATCGCCAACAAACCGCGCTTCGTCGCGGGCGTATTAGGTCCGACCACGAAGACCGCGTCGATTTCACCCGACGTGAATGATCCGGGTTTCCGCAACATCAGTTTCGACGCGCTGGTCGAAGGTTATGGCGTGGCGATTTGCGGTTTGCTCGACGGCGGTGCGGATATTCTGATGGTGGAAACCATCTTCGATACGCTCAATGCCAAAGCCGCGTTGTTCGCCATCGAAAAGCATTTTGAACAACACCAGATGCGCGTCCCCGTGATGATTTCTGGCACGATTACCGACGCGTCGGGACGCACGCTGTCGGGTCAAACCACTGAATCATTTTGGAATTCTTTGAGCCACGCGCGCCCGCTCTCTATCGGGCTTAACTGCGCACTGGGCGGCGATTTGATGCGCCCTTATGTCGAAGAATTATCGCGCGTGGCGAGCTGTTATGTCAGCGCACATCCGAACGCGGGCTTGCCTAATCCGCTCTCGGAAACAGGCTACGACGAAACGCCTGAATACACCGCCAAGGTCGTTAAAGAATTCGCCACCAGTGGCTTTTTGAATATCGCGGGCGGTTGCTGCGGCACCTCGCCCGCGCATATCCAAGCCATTGCCGAAGCCTTAAAAGACGTGCCGCCGCGCCAGTTGCCCGAGCTCGAACATCAATGTCGTTTATCGGGCTTAGAGCCTTTCAACATTAGCGACACCTCGTTATTTGTCAACGTCGGCGAACGCGCCAACGTCACTGGCTCGGCAAAATTCAAACGCTTAGTTTTGGAAGGGCTATATGACGAAGCTCTAGAAGTCGCTAAGCAACAAGTGGAAACGGGCGCGCAAGTCATCGACGTGAACATGGACGAAGCCATGTTGGACGGCGAAGCGGCGATGGTGAAATTTTTGAATCTCATCGCCTCCGAACCTGACATTTGCCGCGTGCCGCTGATGATAGATTCGTCCAAATGGGACATCATCGAAGCGGGTTTGAAGTGCGTGCAAGGCAAGTCCATCGTCAACTCGATTTCGCTTAAAGAAGGCGAAGAAAAATTCTTGCAACAAGCGCGTCTAGTGCGCAGCTACGGCGCGGCGGCGGTGGTGATGGCGTTCGACGAAACAGGTCAAGCCGACACCTTCAAACGCAAGACCGAAATCTGTAAACGCAGCTACGACATCCTCGTCAACCAAGTTGGTTTCCCGCCCGAAGATATTATTTTCGATCCCAACATTTTCGCCATCGCGACGGGTATCGAAGAGCATAACAACTACGCAGTGGACTTTATCGAAGCCTGCGCCTGGATACGAAAAAATCTGCCTTACGCGAAAATTTCGGGTGGCGTTTCCAACGTCTCGTTTAGCTTCCGTGGCAACGAACCGGTGCGCGAAGCGATACACACGGTGTTCCTCTATCACGCCATTAAAGCGGGCATGAATATGGGTATTGTGAACGCGGGGCAGCTCGGCGTTTACGAAGAAATTCCGCGCGAATTGCGCGATGCAGTGGAAGACGTGGTGTTAAATCGTCATCCTGACGCGGGCGAAAAACTAGTAAAAATCGCCGAGAACATCAAAGGCGGTGGACGCGAGCAAGTTGAAGATTTGGAATGGCGCAAAGGCACGGTGCAAGAGCGCCTCACCCACGCGCTGGTGCGCGGCATCACCACCTTTATTGTCGAGGACACCGAAGCTGCGCGACTCGAAGCGAAGTTCCCCGTCGAAGTCATCGAAGGTCCGTTGATGAACGGCATGAATGTGGTCGGCGATTTGTTCGGCGCGGGCAAAATGTTTCTGCCGCAAGTGGTGAAATCCGCACGCGTAATGAAGCAAGCCGTGGCGCATTTAATTCCCTACATCGAAGCAGAAAAATTGCGTTCCGGCGACACCAGCACCAAGGGCAAAATCGTTATGGCGACCGTCAAAGGCGACGTGCATGACATCGGCAAAAATATCGTCACCGTGGTGTTGCAGTGCAACAATTTTGAAGTGGTCAACATGGGCGTGATGGTGCCGTGCCAACAGATTTTGGACACTGCGCGCGAGCACAATGCCGACATCATCGGCTTGTCAGGATTGATTACGCCATCGCTGGAAGAAATGGCGCACGTCGCGAAAGAAATGGAACGTCAGGGCTTCAAAATCCCTTTGCTGATTGGCGGCGCAACCACTTCACGCGTCCACACGGCGGTAAAAATCGAACCGAATTATCCGAGCGGGCAAGTGGTGTATGTCACCGATGCCTCGCGCGCCGTGGGGGTGTGTAGCAACCTGCTTTCCGACACGCTGCGCGATGATTATGTCGCGGGCATCAAGACCGAATATGCGGCGGCGCGCGAGCAACACGAAGCCAAAAAAAGTAAAGCGGTTTATGTCAGTTTGGACGTGGCGCGCGCGCATGGCGTGCAGACCGATTGGACACAATACACACCGCCCAAACCCGCGCTGCTCGGCGTGCAAAAACTGGAAAATTATCCGCTGGGAAATCTGGTGGAATTTATCGACTGGACACCGTTTTTCCAAGCCTGGGAACTGGCGGGACGTTACCCGAAAATTTTGCAAGACGAAGTGGTCGGCGTGGAAGCGACCAAGCTGTTTGTTGATGCGCAAGCCATGTTGAAAAAAATCGTTAAGGAAAAATGGCTCACTGCGAATGCCGTATTCGGCTTGTTCCCCGCGAACTCGGTGAACAGCGACGACATCGAAATCTACACCGACGAAACGCGCAAAAAAGTGGCGATGACTTGGCACAATCTGCGTCAGCAAACCAAGAAACCCGCCGACATTCCTAACTATTGTTTAGCCGATTACATCGCCCCCAAAACTAGTGGAGTGGTGGATTACATCGGCGGTTTTGCGGTCACGGCAGGCATCGGTATTGATGAACACGTCGCGCGTTTTGAACAAGATAACGACGACTACAACGCGATACTTTTGAAGGCATTGGCTGACCGTTTAGCCGAAGCGTTCGCGGAGCATTTGCACCTGCGTGTGCGTAAAGAATTCTGGGGCTACGCGCCGGATGAGTCGTTAGAAAATGACGCGCTTATCAACGAAAGCTATCGCGGCATCCGTCCCGCGCCTGGCTATCCCGCCTGCCCGGAACACAGCGAAAAAGGCCCGCTGTTCGAGTTGCTGCAAGCCCCCAAAAATGCCGGCATCACCATCACCGACAGCTTTGCCATGCTGCCCACCGCAGCCGTTTCTGGCTTCTATTTCTCGCACCCCCAAGCGCAGTATTTCGCGAGTGGCAAAATCGACAAAGAACAAGTCGCCAGCTACGCAAAACGCAAGGGCTGGGATATGGAAACCGCCGAGCGTTGGTTGGCTCCGGTGTTGAGTTACTAACGTAGTAGAATCACCCGCGACCAAAATTTAAGGAGTCATCATGTTGCAAACCATAGAGGTTGAAATTGATGCGCAAGGCGGCATACATCCGCTGCAAGCCATGCCTGCCATGGCAGAGCGACGCGCGTTATTGACCTTGGTGATACCCGAAAAAACAGTAGTTCAATCCGATTGGCGCAGCTTTGTGGGTATATTAAAAAGCTCGCCTTGTTTCAATGAAGACCCCGTTGTCATTCAACGAAAGATGCGCGATGAGTGGAATTAGCTGGCTGCTAGACACTAATGTCGTCATCGGTTTGCTCAAGCAACAACCCGCAGCAATCGCACTAGCAGAGTCGCAGAAACTCGAATTAAGCCAATCGGCAGTCAGTCAAATCACCCGCATGGAATTGTTAGGATTCCCCGGTTTGGTGGATGAAGAGGAACGTGCGATTCTGGAATTCTTGCAAAGCTGCCAAGTGCTGTTGATTGACGAAGCGGTAGAGGGTGCTGCGATTCGTTTACGCCGTGCAGGTCTATGCAAATTACCCGATGCCATCATCGCCGCGACCGCGCAAATGCATCAACTCAAACTGCTAACGCTGGATGAGCGATTGGCGAAAATCTCAGCATCATTCAGGGAAATGCTATGAAATCTAAAATGCAAACACCCGCTGACGAATGGTGTCCCGAAATCGAAAATCGCAGAAAGTAATTAAAGGAGTCTTATTTATGAACCACCGCAACATTTTTTTACCGCTGGCAATTTTGTTATCCGCCAGTGTTTTTTTCACTACTGCGTGCACTAAACCTGCCGCAATTTCTCAACCTACGATGGAGCAAGGCAGCATGAGCGAATTGATTAAGAACGACACAAAATTAGGCACGGGCGCGGAAGCGATTGCGGGACACGATGTCTCGGTGCATTACACGGGCTGGTTGTACGACGAAACCGCGCTTGAACACAAAGGCAAAAAATTCGACAGTTCGCGTGATCGCGGTCAGCCGTTCGATTTTCCATTGGGGGCGGGTCATGTGATTAAGGGTTGGGATCAAGGTTTCGCGGGCATGAAAGTGGGCGGTCAGCGCACGCTGATTATTCCAGCCAACATGGGCTACGGCGCACGCGGCGCGGGCGGGGTGATTCCTCCTAATGCGACGCTGGTGTTTGATGTGGAATTGTTGGGCGTACGCTAAAACGTATGCGCAGATTAAGCTCTGCGGCTAATCTGCACCTACGGCTTGCCAGTCGGAAATGAATCTAATCTCCCACCCCTTATTGCTCACGGCGTTGATGCTTGCCGTGAGCAATTTATTTATGACGTTCGCTTGGTACGGGCATCTAAAAAACTTCGCGACCTCGCCTTGGTATGTGGCGGCGTTGGTGAGTTGGGGCATCGCGCTGTTCGAGTATTTATTGCAAGTGCCCGCGAATCGCATCGGCTATAGCGTGATGGACTTGGGACAGTTGAAAATCATGCAAGAAGTCATCACGCTGCTGGTGTTCGTGCCGTTCGCGGTGTTGTATATGCACCAGCCGCTGAAATGGGATTATCTGTATGCCGCGCTGTGCATGATGGGCGCGGTATATTTTATTTTTCGAGCCTAGCTCCCCCCTTAAAACATAAATTTTCGCGGTACATTTTTGATGAGCAAACACATCCACATCCTCGGCATTTGCGGCACGTTTATGGGCGGTATCGCGGCGATTGCCAAGCAAGCGGGTTATCGCGTGACGGGCTGCGATGCCAACGTTTATCCGCCTATGAGTACGCAGCTTGAAGCGCAAGGAATCGAACTCATCGAAGGCTTTGGTGTGGAGCAACTTGCGCTGAATGCGGACGTGTATGTCATCGGCAATGTGGTGACGCGCGGCAATCCGCTGATGGAAGAAATTCTCAATCGCAATCTGCCTTACGCGTCTGGGCCGCAATGGTTGTCGGACAATTTGCTGCGCGATAAATGGGTGCTGGGCGTGGCGGGGACGCACGGCAAAACCACCACGACTTCGATGCTGGCATGGATATTGGAATACGCAGGCTTAACGCCCGGTTTTCTCATCGGCGGCGTGCCAGAAAATTTTGGTATCTCGGCACGCATTACCGAGTCGCCGTTTTTCGTGATTGAAGCCGACGAATACGACACCGCATTTTTCGACAAGCGTTCCAAGTTCGTTCACTACCATCCGCGCACGGCGATTTTGAATAATCTCGAATTCGATCACGCCGATATTTTTGCTGATTTGAATGCGATTGAAACGCAGTTTCATCATCTGGTACGCACCGTGCCAAATCACGGTTTAGTGGTTTGCAACGGTCGCGAAGATTCGTTGCAACGCGTATTAAAACGCGGTTACTGGACTCCTGTGGAATTGTTCGGCAACCCTCACCCCAACCCTCTCCCAAAGGGCGAGGGAGTTAGCAACGCAGGCTGGAATATCAACGACGAAAACTTAGTCAGCTTAAACGGTATCGCGCAAGGCACGTTGCACTGGGACTTAATGGGCGAACACAATCGCATGAACGCCCTCGCCGCCTTATCCGCAGCGCGCCATGTCGGCGTACCCGTCGCGCAAGGTCTCGCCGCGCTTGCCGAATTCAAAAACGTCAAACGGCGCATGGAAATCAAAGGCACGGTGAACGGTATTACCGTTTATGACGACTTCGCCCATCACCCCACGGCAATTGACACCACCGTGGCGGGGCTGCGCAAAAAAGTCGGTGCGGCGCGCATTTTGGCGGTGCTAGAACCGCGCTCGAATACGATGAAATTAGGCGTGATGAAAGCTGCGTTACCCGCCAGCTTGAAGGATGCCGATTGGGTGTTTTGCTACGCAGGAAACCTAGGCTGGGATGCGCGCGAAGCACTTGCGCCATTAGGTGAAAAAGCCGTGGTCAAAGATGATTTAAACGAACTGATTAACGCCATCGCCGCAGTGGCGCAATCAGGCGATCAAATTTTGGTGATGAGCAACGGCGGGTTTGGCGGGATACACGACAAGCTGCTGAAAAAACTGCAAAGCTAATTATTCGTCTTTGCTATCCAGCCCCAATTCCTGAATCTTTCTGGTCAAGGTATTGCGCCCTATGCCTAACAGCGTCGCGGCTTCGATGCGTCTGCCGTGGGTGTGTTGCAAGGCTTGCAAAATCAGGGTGCGCTCAAACTGCTGGGTGAGGTGGTCCATGATGCCTTCGTCGCCACGTTGCAACGCGCTGGTGGCGTGTTGTGCCAACTGCTCGCTCCAATCGCCGCTCGCCACGATGACACTTTCGCTGCGCCATTCATTCGGCAAATCTGATATTTCGATACTTTGCGACGGCGTCATCACGGTCAACCAATGACATAAATTTTCTAGCTGGCGCACGTTGCCAGGGAAGTCTTGCTGACTCAGATGCTGCAAGGTTGCCGCGCTAAATTGTTTCGCTGCCACCGCCAATTCGCGCGCGCTTTTTTGTAAGAAAAAACTCGCTAACAAGGGAATATCTTCGCGACGTTCGCGTAGCGGCGGCAAGCGCAAGCGAATAACGTTTAAGCGGTGGAATAAATCCTCGCGGAACAAGCCTTGTTTGACGCGTTCTTCTAAATCTTGGTGGGTCGCGGTGATGATGCGCACGTTGGCTTTGATGGGTTGTTGGCCGCCGACGCGGTAATAGCTGCCGTCCGATAACACGCGCAATAAACGCGTTTGCAATTCGGCGGGCATGTCGCCAATTTCATCTAAAAATAACGTGCCGCCTTCGGCTTGTTGAAAGCGTCCTTGCCGTGTGGCGGCCGCACCCGTGAACGCGCCGCGCTCATGTCCAAACAGTTCGGACTCCAATAAATCTTTAGGAATCGCGGCGGTATTGATGGCGATAAACGGCTGGGCGGCGCGCGCACTATGGCGGTGCAAGGCTTGCGCCACTAGCTCTTTACCCGTGCCAGATTCGCCGTTAATCAGCACCGTGGCATTCGACTGCGCCAAGCGACCAATGGCGCGAAACACTTCCTGCATGGCGGGGGCTTGTCCCAAAATATCCTTAGACACCACCGCCGCCTCAGCTTCACTGGCTTTGCGCTGACTTTGCGCCAAAGCGCGCACGATGAGTTCGACCGCGTGATTGATGTCAAAAGGCTTAGGCAAATACTCGAACGCGCCGCCCTGAAAGGCTGACACCGCGCTGTCTAGATCAGAATACGCAGTCATAATAATTACGGGAATCAGCGGATATTTTTCATGCAATATCTGCAAAAAATCCAAGCCCGAACTGCCTGGCATTTTGATGTCGCTCACCACCACTTGCGGCACGCCGCGTTTTAGTTCGAGCAGCGCATCATCCGCGCTCGGAAAACTTTTGAAGTCGATTTCCGCACGCGTCAAAGATTTTTCCAGCACCCAACGTATCGAACGATCGTCGTCAATAATCCAAACTGAATTCATTAAAAATCCTTAGGTAAATTCAAAAACTTTGCGGTTAAGGCAAGGGCAGCATGACGCTAAAACAGGTCCGTCCGACTTCGCTTTCAAAAGCAATCGTGCCCTGATGTTGGCTGACAAAATCTTGCGCCAGCGTCAGACCTAAGCCATGTCCATCGGCGCGTCCAGATACCAGCGGATAAAAAATGGTGTCGCGTAATTCGGCGGCGATGCCAGGACCGTTGTCGATAATTTCAACCAAAATCGCTAGGCGATGACGACGGCGTATCAGCGTAATTTGTCGCGCGATACGGGTGCGCAAAATGATGCTGCCGCAGCCACCCATGGCTTGCGCGGCGTTGCGCACAATGTTGAGCATCACTTGGATAAGCTGTTCTTTGTCGCCTATCAGCGGCGGCAAGCTGATGTCGTAATCGCGTTGAATGCTTAAACCATCGGGCAATTCCGCCAGTACCACGCTGCGCACGCGCTCTAATACTTCGTGGATATTCACTGCACTGTGTTGCACACGGGTTTGCGGCGTGAGCAATTTTTCCATCAAGCCGCGCAAGCGATCCGCCTCTTGAATGATGACTTGGGTGTATTCACGCAAGGCGGGTTTGTCGAATTCTTGTTCCAATAATTGCGCCGCGCCGCGTATCCCGCCGAGTGGATTTTTAATCTCGTGCGCGAGGTTGCGCAGCAACAAACGATTCGCTTGAGTCTGATCCAACATCTGCTCTTCGCGCGCCAGTTTGAGGGTGCGATCCATCAAATGAAACTCCAGCAACAAGCCTTGTGTATCGAGTGGGGTCGCCGCGCAACGCAGATGCAGTTTGGTCTGCGCGGGTGTGCCTAGCAGCATGTCGTGCTCGATAAAACTGGCGCGAGCGTGCAAGGCTTGCTGCATGGCACTGGCGAGTTGCTCGGTATGAGTGAACACCTGTAACACGGCGTGACCGAGTAGCTGGGTGCGACTCAGCTCGAATAAATTTTCGGCAGCAGGGTTGAGGTAGGCGATGCGCGCCTGGTTGTCCACCAGAACAATCGCGGTGGACAGGCTTTCAAAGGTGAGGGGGAGGGTATTAGGCATGATGCTAATTAGAAAGCACGTTCCATGCCATGAATAGTATTACTTTAATTTCGCCAATTCAGCATTTAACGCGTCGATATTTTTTTGATGCAACGAAACTTGCTCGTTTTGCTTGGCGAGGTTGTCTGCATACTCTTGTGCGACTGCTTCGTTGTGTCTAGATTTACCATTTGCCACAAAATTACCTTGTGGTTGATCTTCGGCTTTTGCCTGATTTTGGCGGGCTTCTGCGAGGAGTTTTTGCTCGGTAGCTAACTCATCTTGCAAAATTTTACGGCGCGTGTCGTCGCGACCTTTTTGCACATTGTCATCTACTTTGGGGAAGCTGCTCGGACTGTTGCTACGCGTTTTGGCTAAGGGCTGCATGGTGGGCAGCGGTTCTAAATAAATTTTTTTACCGCCCTTTATTGGTGCGCTGGAGTAAGTCACGTGCCCATCGGCATCCACTTGTTTATACAACTCGGCATGTGCCAACAGTGGCACAACACACAGTAAAGCAAGTAAGTATTGGGTTTTCATCATCGTTCCTTTATTTTTAAGCGCGCGAAGTATAGGGGATTTGTGGCGCAACACCTTCGCTGTTTTGGCACGGCAATTAAGCCGCTAACGCGTTCTGCTTAGACGACTTTAGGGCGTGTCCAGCTTGCCACCATGATGCCCGCTTCATATAGCAACCACAGCGGCATCGCTAACATGAACTGCGAGACCACGTCGGGCGGGGTGAAAATTGCGCCCACGATGAACGCGCCGACGATAACGTAGCGGCGAATGTCGCGCAGCTTTTCGACCGTCACCCAGCCCATGCGCACCAAAATTACCACCGCAACGGGCACTTGGAAGGTCACCCCAAACGCCATAAACATACCCATCACGAAGCTCAAATACTTGTCGATGTCAGTCATCACCGCTACGCCTTCGGGGGCGCTGGCAGTGATGAAGCCGAACACGATAGGAAAAACCGCAAAGTAGGCGAACGCCATGCCGCAAAAAAATAATAGCGTGCTGGCAAAAATCAACGGCCACACCAACCGCTTTTCGTGTGCGTATAAACCGGGTGCGACGAATCGCCAGATTTGATAGAGGATGTAGGGCAGCGCGATTAAAAATGCCGCCATCATTGCCACTTTGAGCGGCACGAAAAACGGCGTGGTGACATCGGTGGCAATCATCTGCGCACCTTTGGGTAGCTTGGCTAACAGCGGATGCGCCAACCAAGTGTACAGATTTGCCGCCCACGGCATTAAGCCGATAAACACCAACAGCAACGCCACCACCGAGTGCAGCAAGCGGGTGCGCAACTCCAACAAATGTGCGATGAAACTTTCCGTGGTGGTCATGCGGGGGGTGACTTAGGTGAAGGTGGGGCGGGCTGCTCTAAGGCGGCGATGTCTTGCTTGAGTTGCTGCGCTTGCGAGGAGAGAGTGTGGTCTAGCGACTGTACTGCCTGTTGCGCTGCATCTGCTTCTGCCTGCACTTTGGCTTTGAGCTGTTGAAACTCGGCAACCGCTAAATCGCGCTCGATGTCGGCGCGCACGCCATGTACATAGCGTTGCGCGCGTCCCCACAGCAGCCCTAGCGTGCGCGCCACTTTAGGCAGACGCTCGGGCCCGATGACGACTAATGCGACGACCATCACCACCATCAACTCTGAAAAGCTAAATTCAAACATGTTCTAACACGAACTAAATCGTGACTTAACCGTGTGTAGAATTTTTGTCTTTGACTTCGCCTTCGATGGTCGAAGCGTGTTGATTGTCAACTTGCTTAGGCGCATCTGTTTCAGACTTCATCCCTTCCTTAAAGCCCTTTACCGCACCACCCAAATCACTACCAATGTTGCGCAGTTTTTTCGTACCAAAAATCAGCACAATCACCAACAACACAATCAACCAATGCCAAATGCTGAATGAACCCATGACGCTCTCCTTAAAAATAATTAACTGCGCTTTACCATAGGCGGGAGATTCCCGCCGCCTATGACGTGTATATGCAAATGAAACACTTCCTGACCGCCGCCTTTGCCCGTGTTTATTACGGTGCGAAAGCCATTCTCCAAGCCTTGCGCCAATGCCAACTTGGGTGCTAACAGCAACATCTTACCCAGCAACGCCGCGTGTTTTTGTTCCGCTTGCGCCAGTGAATCCAAATGTAATTTTGGTATCAACATAAAATGCACGGGGGCGGCAGGATGGATGTCGTGAAACGCGTAAACGTCCTCGTCTTCGTAAACTTTACGGCTCGGAATGTCGCCGCGAATAATTTTGCAAAACAGGCAGTCGCTCATCTTTACTCCTTTTTTACTCTTTGGCTCGGCTGGCTTTTTCGACGATGCCCGACAAGCCTTCGCGGCGCGCTAATTCGTTCAACACATCTTGCGCGCTCAAGCCGTGGTGCGCCAATAACACCATGCTGTGAAACCATAAATCGGCGACTTCATAAACTAAATGTTGCGCATCGCCCTCTTTGCTTGCCAGCAATACTTCGCCCGCTTCTTCGATGACTTTTTTCAGGATTGCGTCTTCGCCTTTGCTGAATAATTTCGCCACATACGAGCTGTCAGGCGCGGCCGTTTTGCGTGCAGCGAGCGTCTTGGTTAAGCGTTGCAAAGTGTCATTCATTTTTTATAAATCTCGTCTGGGTTTTTCAACACCGCATCGACCTCAGTCCACACGCCATTTGTCAATTTACTAAAGAAACAACTTTCGCGTCCCGTATGGCAAGCAATGCCGCCCTGCTGTTCGATTTGCAACAAAATCACATCGGCATCGCAGTCCATACGGATTTCTTGCACAACTTGAAAGTGTCCCGACTCTTCGCCTTTGTGCCACAGTTTTTTACGCGAGCGTGACCAATACACAGCTTGGTTTTTTTCATAGGTTAAACGCAAGGCATCGCGGTTCATCCACGCCACCATCAACACCCGCCCTGTCGCTGCATCTTGCGCAATCGCAGGCACGAGCCCGTCATCCGACCAGTTAATTTTATTTAGCCAAACGTCGCTCACAGCCGCACCTCAATCCCTTGTTCTGCCATGAAACGCTTAGCTTGTGGCACGGTGTATTCACCAAAGTGAAAAATGCTCGCCGCCAACACCGCATCCGCGCCGCCCAGTTTTACGCCGTCGGCTAAATGCTGCAAATTGCCTACGCCACCGCTGGCGATAACGGGGATTTCTAACGCGTCGGTGACAGCGCGCGTGAGTGCTAAATCAAAGCCTTTTTTCTGTCCATCGCAGTCCATGCTGGTCAGCAAAATTTCGCCCGCGCCTAAGCCCTGCATATTTTTTGCCCATGCCACTACGTCCAAACCTGTCGCCTTGCGACCACCGTGGGTAAAAACTTCCCAACGATTTGGTGCGACTTGTTTTGCGTCAATCGCCACCACAATACATTGCGAACCATAGCGCGCTGCGGCATCGGCAACCAGTTGCGGATTGACCACCGCCTGCGTGTTCATGCTGACTTTATCCGCACCCGCGTTGAGCAGATTGCGCACGTCATTCACTTCGCGCACGCCACCGCCGACCGTCAGCGGAATAAACACTTGCGAGGCGACTTGCTCGATGATGCGAAAAATAATGCCTCGGTCATCCGAGCTGGCGGTGATGTCCAAAAAAGTCAGCTCGTCCGCGCCTTGCGCATCATAGCGTTTGGCGATTTCGACAGGGTCACCCGCGTCGCGCAGCGAAACAAAACTCACGCCTTTCACCACGCGTCCAGCGGTCACGTCCAAACAGGGAATGATACGTTTAGCCAGCATGATTAACGCAGCGTAGAAAGTTTGATCGGCGTAAGTTCGTCCGCCAAGGCTTGCGCGGCGCGTAAATCCAGCGTGCCTTCGTAAATCGCGCGACCCGTAATCACACCCGTGATACCTTCTTGATAGACCGCTGCGAGGGCGCGCACGTCATCCAAATTAGTCACGCCGCCGCTGGCAATCACTGGCACGCGCAGTGGGCGCGCCAACTCAACCGTAGCCGGAATGTTTACGCCGCCCATCATGCCGTCGCGGCCAATGTCAGTATAAATAATCGCTTCCACACCGTAGTCTTCAAAGCGTTTCGCCAAATCTCCCACGTCATGCCCAGTCAGTTTTGACCAACCATCCACCGCGACTTTGCCGTCTTTGGCATCCAATCCGACCATGATGTGACCCGGAAATGCATCGCACGCTTCGTGCAAAAAGCCTGGCACTTTGACCGCAGCCGTGCCGACAATAATGTAAGTAATACCCAAATCGAGATAACGCTCGATGGTCGCCAAATCGCGGATGCCGCCACCGAGTTGTACCGGTACATCTTGTCCAACGGCTGCGACAATGCTGCGCACCGCTGCTTCATTTTTGGGTTTGCCCGCAAACGCGCCGTTTAAGTCAACCAGATGCAAACGGCGCGCGCCTTGCGCCAACCAATGTTTCGCCATCGCGGCGGGGTCGTCTGAAAATACTGTCGCGCCTTCCATCTCGCCTTGTTTGAGGCGCACACAGTTACCGTCTTTTAAGTCAATCGCAGGAATAATGAGCATGGTCGTAAAGTTAAAAATTAAAAGAAAGTTCTTAAAATCGGAATTTCTAAGCTAGGCAAGGCGCGAACAAAAAATTGTGACGCGGCATATTTTAATATGTAAGGAATAATTTTTTGTGAGCAACACCGCATCGCGACGAAATTCCGATTTTATGGCAAGCCTTAAGGATTCCACTGAGTAAAGTTTTGTAACAACTGCAAGCCAGCGGCATGGCTCTTTTCTGGATGAAACTGCACCGCAAATAAGTTTTCTTGCGCCACCGCACACACAAACGGCTGCGGGTAATCACTGGTCGCTTGTATCAAGCTCGCATCATCAGGCTGCACAAAATAACTGTGTACATAATAAAAGCGCGCGTCTTGCGCAATGCCGTTCCACAGCGCGTGGCTGTTCGACATCCCTCTATCCAACTTTCCCCCGCTTGCGGGGGAAAGAGCAAACGAGCCATCGCCTAGGCGATGATTTTTCTGATGGACTTGATTCCAACCCATATGCGGCACCTTGAGGCGATTGCCTTGCGCGTCTTGCAAGCCATGTGCGAACCGTGACACACGACCTGCCAACAGTCCCAAGCCCGCCACATCGCCTTCTTCGCTATGCTCAAACAGCATTTGCAAGCCGATACAAATCCCTAAAAAAGGCTTGCTGCGCGCGGCTTGCAACACCGCCTCGCGCAAATTGCGACTATCCAGCTCGCGCATACAATCGGGCATCGCACCCTGCCCCGGAAACACCACGCGTGAAGCGTTAGCAATCACCTTGGCATCATCAGTCACAACAATGCTGGCATCGGGTGCAACATGGCGCAAGGCTTGTTCCACCGAGCGCAAATTACCCATGCCGTAATCAACCACTGCAATCATTTTTATAACGAACCCTTAGTTGAAGGCATCATGCCCGCCATACGCGGATCGTGTTCCAACGCCATGCGCAGCGCGCGACCGAAGGCTTTGAAGATAGTTTCGGCTTGGTGATGCGCATTTTTTCCTGCGAGATTGTCGATGTGCAAAGTCACCAGCGCGTGATTGGTGAAACCTTGGAAAAATTCATGGAATAAATCCACATCAAAATTGCCGATACTGCCACGCACAAACGCGCAATTAAATTCCAAACCGGGACGACCCGACAAATCCAACACCACGCGCGACAAGGCTTCATCGAGCGGCACATAAGCGTGACCGTAACGACGCAAGCCCCTTTTGTCGCCCACCGCTTGATTAAAAGCCTGACCTAGCGTGATGCCGATGTCTTCAACGGTGTGATGCGCGTCAATATGCAAATCGCCTTTTGCGACGATGTCAAAATCGAGCAAACCGTGGCGCGCAATTTGGTCGAGCATGTGGTCGAGAAACGGCAAGCCCGTATCAAACTTAGCCTTGCCCGTGCCATCCAAATTCAGTGCGACGCTGATTTGAGTTTCTAAAGTATTTCGTGTGACGGTTGCACTACGCATAATTTTCTCCTGTGTGTGGGAGCTTGATAAATCAAGCTCCCACAAGATTATGACTAACCTAGCCTTGCTGAATACTTTCTTTGAAAGCCACTATAAACCGCTCGTTTTCTGCTGGCGTACCCACGGTTACGCGCAGACAATTTTCTAACATTGCATGTCCGCCGTGCAGGTTTTTAATCAACACGCCGCGCTGTTTTAAGCCTGCAAAAATTTCTTGGGCATGCGCCACGCGCAGCAATAAAAAATTTGCCGAGCTGGCAAACACTTGTACGCCCGTGATGGCACTTAGTTGCTGCGCCAGCTTGCTTCTATCTTGTTTGATTTGTGCCGCTTGAGTGAGCAACACGTCGTGATGTTGCAACAGTTTGCTCGCAACCAGCTGCGGCAAAACGCCGACATTATACGGTAAGCGCAGCTTATCGAGCTGCGCCAACCAACGCTTATCGCCAACCAAAAAGCCTAAGCGCAAACCCGCCATACCGAGCTTAGAAAAGGTGCGCATCACTAGCAGATTGGGGTAGTCGGTCAGATGCGCCACAAAGCTGTTTTCGGCAAATGCGTAATAGGCTTCATCAACGACCACTAAGCCCTGCGCGGCACACAAAATTTGCTGGATGTCGGCGGTAGAAAAGGCATTGCCAGTCGGATTGTTGGGGTATGCCAAGAAAATGAGCGCGGGTTGTTCGCGTTCGATGCTCGCCAACATCGCGCTCATATCGAGCGAAAAATCCGCCGCGAGCGGCACGCCGACATAGCGCATCCCCAAAAACGTGGCGATCATTTTGTACATCACAAACGACGGCTCAACGCTGAGTAAAGTGGCATTCGGTTTATTCACTGCCATTGCCAACAATTGGATTAACTCGTCCGAGCCGTTGCCTAGCAACACGTCCATATCGTCGCTTAATTGCAATAAGTCGCGAATTTTTTGGCGCAAGCCTTGCGCACTTGGATCGGGATAACGATTGATGGCAGCCTCACTGACCGCCGCCGCAATTTCGGCACGCAAGGCAGCGGGGACAAGATAGGGATTTTCCATCGCGTCGAGCTTGACCATGCCCGCACTGGCGGGTACGTGATAAGCGTTTAACGCCAAAATTTCAGGACGGACAAGCTGATTGATTAAGGCAGGAAGCGACGACATAAACAAAATGAGTGGCGTTAAAAAAGGCCGCGCAGCTTACCACAGCAAGGCTTTTTGTTAAGTCCTCTCGCCTGCTGCATTAAAAAATTGCGATGAGTTTCCTAAGCGCGCTAATTCCTGCAATAATCCGCCGCTAATTTTTTGTGAAAGAGAATGTAATGTTAAGTCAAGATGATTTGAAACGCGCGGTAGCGGCTGCTGCGATTGCGTATGTACCAGCGGACTGCATCGTCGGTGTGGGCACAGGCTCGACCGCCAATATGTTTATTGATGAGCTGGCGAAAATTAAACACAAAATTCGTGGCGCAGTGGCGAGTTCGGAGGCTTCGGCGAAACGCTTGCAAGCACACGGCATCGAGGTTTTTAGCTTGAATGATGCGGGTGAAATGCCTGTGTATGTGGACGGTGCGGATGAAATTACGCGTCACTTGCATATGGTTAAAGGCGGGGGCGGCGCGTTGACGCGCGAGAAAATTGTTGCCTCATGCAGCCAGAAATTTATCTGCTTGTGCGATGCGTCTAAATTGGTCGATGTGCTAGGTAAATTCCCGTTACCGATTGAGGTCATTCCGATGGCGCGCAGCGGTGTAGCACGTCAACTGATTGCGCTCGGCGGACAGCCAAAATTGCGTGAAGGTTTCACCACCGATAATGGTAATATCATTTTAGATGTACACGGTTTACAAATTATGAATCCCGTCGAATTAGAGTCTGCCTTAGACCATATCGCAGGGGTAGTGACCAACGGTTTGTTTGCGCGCCGTGCTGCCGATGTGTTGTTGTTGGGTACACCAGAAGGCGTGAAAACTTACACCGTTTAAGTTGCTGTCATTAAACTTTAATGTCGCTATTGCATAGTGTTCGATTGTTTTAATTTAAGGAATGTCCATGCCGAATCACGATCATATTTCCAAGCAGTTTGACACCGAACTCGAATCTATTCGCGCCAGCGTGTTGCACATGGGCGGCTTGGTTGAAAGCCAAATTAAAAATGCCATTGAGTCGCTGATTAGCGGCGATGTGTCGTTGATGAATCGTGTGATTGCCGAAGACCATCGTGTCAATGCGATGGAGGTCAAAATTGATGAGGCATGTAGTCAGATGATTGCGCGCCGCCAACCGACTGCGGGCGATTTACGTTTGATTATGACCGTGGTGAAAACCATCACCGATTTGGAACGCATCGGTGACGAAGCGGAAAAAATCGCACGCATGGCGAAAATGTTGTCGCAAAAAAATGTGTTGGCTTTCCCGCGTTATCACGAAATTAAAAACGCTTCTGAAATCGCCGTGGACATGTTGCGTAAAGCCTTGGATGCTTTTGCCCGCTTGGATGTGATGATGGCAGCACAAGTGGTGCGTCAGGACGATCAAGTGGATGAAGAGTTCCGTTCCATCATGCGTTATCTCATCACTTTTATGATGGAAGATCCGCGCACCATTTCAACTTCACTGGAAATTTTATTCGTCGCAAAAGCGATTGAACGCATCGGCGACCATGCGCAAAACATGGCGGAATATGTAATTTACATGGTCAAAGGGCGCGATGTGCGTCATGTCACCACCGACGAAATCGAACGCGAAGTTCAGCAATAACTCCCGTGCAATCCCATCCTCTGCTTGCCGCCGTCGATTTAGGCTCGAATAGTTTTCGGCTGCAAATCGCGCGCGTCGAAGGCGAGCAGCTCTATATGCAAGATGGGATGCGCGAATCGGTGCGTTTGGCGGCGGGGCTCACGGCTGATAATTATCTCGATGCCGCCGCGCAACACCGTGCGCTGACTGCCTTGGCACGCTTCGCGGAACGTTTGCGTGGTATGCCGCTTGAGGCGGTGCGCGCGGTCGGCACCAACTCTTTGCGTGTGGCTAAAAACGCTGCCGAATTTATTCCTCTCGCGGAAAAAGCATTAGGTTTCCCCATCGAAGTGATTGCGGGGCGCGAAGAAGCGCGGCTGATTTATCAAGGCGTGGCGCACGGCTTACCGCCTTCCAGTGTGCCGCGTTTAGTCATGGACATCGGCGGCGGCTCGACCGAATTTATTATTGGCAGCGGGCTGACACCGATTAAATTAGAGAGCCTGTACATGGGCTGCGTCAGTTTTAGCGCACGCTTTTTTGCCCATGGAAAAATCACCAAAGCTGCACTGCACGAAGCCGAGCTTGCCGCGCGTAGCGAGCTGCAAACCATCAGCAATGCTTATCGCGGGCAATGGCAAGAAGCGTGGGGTTCATCAGGCACGGCAAAAATGTTGTGCGAAGTGTTGGAACAAAATGGCTACAGCGACAGCGGCATTACGCGTGCGGGCTTAGAAAAATTACGCAGCCATATTCTCAAAGTTGGTGAGGTGCAAAAGCTTGAGCTGCATGGATTAAAGGCTGATCGTATCGCTGCTTTTGCGGGTGGCTTTGCTATTATGTACGCGGCATTTTGCGAGTTAGACATTACCCAAATGCAGCCTGCGATTGGCGCATTGCGTGAAGGCGTGCTGCATGATTTGTGGGGGCGCGCGCATAACGCAGATATGCGCGACATCACCGCGCAAAACTTTATGCGTCGCTATCAAGTCGATAGCAAACAAGCGCAGCGTGTCGGGCAGCTGGGACAATTATTAGCTGAGCAATTTTTAGGCGATGAGGAAGCCGAAGCGGCGTTACATTTTCTAAGCTGGATTACCCGTCTGCATGAAATCGGCACGCGCATCGCGCACAACGGTTATCACAAACACAGTGCGTATATTTTGGCGCATGCCGATATGCCAGGTTTCTCGAAAAAAGAACAAGCACGGATGAGCTTGTTAGTACTCGCCCATCGTGGCGGGCTGGAGAAATGTAAAGCCACGCTTACGACACCTGCCGATTTAATCCTGCTGATGAGCTTGCGTTTAGCCAGCCTGTTTTATCGCAATCGCAGCGACACCTTGTTGCCCGCCATCCGTGCGCAATTCACGGGTGCAAAATTCCATCTGACGCTCTCGAGCGACTGGCTCGCGCAAAACACCCTCACCGAAGCCGCCTTGCAAGAAGAAGCGCGGCAATGGAAAACGCTAGGCATCAGCTTGCAAATCAGCCCCGCCAGCTAGCCATTTTCACGACTAAGCCAAACGCTCGCTGTGATAGACTGCGCGCCGAAGTTGGCTAGACAGTCGCTGCGTATGAAGTGATACGGAGAGGACAACTGGCTCGCGTAAGCGAGTGGGTTGCGGTGTAGGGTAAATTGCGTAAGCAAGTTAGCCGAAGCCAAAGTTCGGGGAAACTCGGACTTTTCTCTTCGTGAGCTTGCGAACGGAGAGGAAAGTCCGGGCTCCACAGAGCAGAATGCCGGTTAATGGCCGGACACCGTGAGGTGATGGAAAGTGCCACAGAAAACATACCGCCGATGACTGGATTTATTTTCGCAAGAATTTTTATTCGGAACAGGTAAGGGCGAAATGGCGAGGTAAGAGCTCACCGCGCGCGTGGTAACACGCGTGGCAAGGTAAACCCCATTCGGAGCAAGATCAAATAGGCTGACATTGGCGTGGCTCGCGTCGTCAGCGGGTAGATTGCTTGAGCGTCAGGTAACGAAACGCCTAGAGGAATGACTGTCCACGACAGAACCCGGCTTAACGGCTAACTTCACCTCATCCTAAAAAGGCTCACCAAGTTGGTGAGCCTTTTTTATTGCGGGTGCGCCAAGCCGCATCAAGCCTAGCAATGACCGGGAAAACAGCATTAAACAGCGGCACAGTGCGCGCATCGGGCGTAGCTGGATTTCAGCCTTTACCTAAAGGTAAAAATGTCATCAGCAATGAGCTGGTCAATCGCTTGCGTGATGCGGAAGGCGTGTGATGCGCGCTACTGGATGTCAACGTGCTGATTGCGTTGTTCGATAGCAACCATGTCATCATGCTTTGGTGAGCGACTGGTTAGGCGCGCATCTCAAGGCAGGTTGGGCTTCTTGCCCGATTACGCAAAACGGCTGCTTGCATATTTTGTCGCAACCCAGCTACCCGAATGCTGTTCTTGCCGCACAAATTGCCGAACGCTTGACGGCGGCAACACAGCATCACGCGCATGAATTTTGGGCGGATTCAGTTAGCTTGCTGAATGACCAAGTGGACTGGCAAAAAATTCTCAGCTCACGCCATCTGACCGATGTTTATCTGCTCGCCCTCGCTACGCAACAAGGCGGACGATTTGTCACGCTAGATAGAGGTATTCCACTCGCTGCGATTGCAGGTGCGAAAGCAAAAAATTTGCTGGTGCTGGGCGGAAGCTAGTGGGCTTAAAACAGCTGCTTGAACGAGAGCGCAACACGGTGTTGCTGTTGGCTTTGATTAAAGTCGCGCTGCCAACTAAAGCTGATGCTGGTGTCAGGCGTTAGAAACTTAGCTTGATTCAAATTGGCGGTGTAGTAGTGCGAGTTGGCTGCAAATTGACGGTCGGTACGCGTCAACAGCAACGCGCTTTTCATATCCCACACTTCACGAATAATTGCGCCTGACTCTAGCGTCGTATAAAAAAATCCCCGCGCACTTGTGTAACTAATGCCGCCACCGAGCAATGCGTACGCATCTATATCGTCCGTCACTCTTTGACTCAGACCGTAGCCGCCGCTCATGGCAAACACGCGATGTAGCAACAACTGCTGATCTTTTTGCGGCTCGATTGCCAGTCGAAAACGGCTCGCCGCGCCGCCTGTGATTGCGTCGTAAGGCAGCAAAGATTGCATCTCAAAAATAGTAAGTTGGTCTAACTCGATTTGCTGACTACGCGTCGGAATCTTTAGCGTGGTCGCAAATAGTTGCAGACTGGATTCATTCGCATAAGCGCGATTGTCATCATGCAAAGTATGCGAGACAGGCAAAAGCGTCAGGCTCATTGCCGCACCATTATGGTCGTACAGAGAACTCACCGTTATCTGACTATCGGCGGGCGTATTGACGGGGTCGTAACGGTTATTGTTGCTGAGTGACAACGCTGCAAACCGCTGCTGTTTTAGCTTGCTTAGGCTGACTTCATTTTCATGCCAGCGTTGTTGCTCAAGCTGTTGCGTCAGGTAAGCATATTGGTTATAGGCGCGCGCCAATTCCAAATTGAGATACGCGGAATCGCCTGTTTGCTGCGCAATATATTCACTTGCTGTGCCTAGCTTGACTTGCTTAATCAGAGCATCGCGTTGTGCCGCGCCAACTTGTTGGGAAAGGTTTAAGAACAACCAGCGACTCGGGGTGATGACGCGCGTTTCGCTAATCAGCCCCGCGTGCTGGGCGTGTTTAATTAAATCGTTGGGCGTTAATATCCAGTCATGTGTCGCGATATTTTTACCCGATACCGCCAAGATGAAATTCAGTACCGTCGCGCAATTATATTTTTGGAAAAAATACGTTAGCTTTGTTTGCTTCAATTCCAATAAATGCAAACCTATCAGCTCGGTTTGATCGCCACTTAACGCAAGTGTGTATTCCCATAAATTGCGTTGTTCCTCATCTACATAGCGTTGCTGTTGCTCGGCATAAGGCGTGAGACTGAAATAGCCTTGCTTGCCGATTACCATGCTATCGAACAGCAGTTTAGGCAAATTCAACGTATTCGCATCTGTGTAAAAAGTAATCGCATGGCTGACAGATAACCCTTCAGCATTCTTGCCTGTCAATTTCAAAAACGCATGTCCCAACATGCTGGCGGGTTCAGCAATCCGTTCGCTGGCAAATACCAGTGCTATTTCATCAAGCGGGGCTTTGCGACGAAACTCAATAACATCAGGACAATCATCTAGTGGCAGTTCAGGCGCAGCGAGTTGTTGACGTAGCCACACATAACGCGCGGGAAAGCGGCACACATGGCTGGTATCGCCTGAGTATAGAAAAACTAAAGTGTGTTGCAGCTCCGCCGCTAAAGAAAAACTGGGCAAGCTCAGTAGGAAATTTTGGTCGGAAATGTTGCTGTGTGTGGTCGTGGCATGGAGTAAGGCTTGCCACACCGATGAGTTTGCAAGGTGGTGTTGCGTTGCCTTGAGATTGAGCTGCGCGACAAGCGCGTCGGCATCAGCTTGTGTGGCAAAAGCTGGGTGAGTACAGAGCAATAAAAAAGCGGCAATGAAGCCGCTTTTTATCCAGCGTGTTACGAGAGGCATTATTTTTTGCAAGCAATCACAACGCTTTCGTTGTATTTCCACATTTTGTCAGACGCGTAGTCGGTCGAAGAACCGAATGAACCACCGCTCAAAATGTTGATGAAGAATTTTGGATCAACGGATTTTTCAACGATGGTTTCTTTGGTGCAGCCTTCGGTTTCAGTGACGAACAGTTTGTTCTTGTTTTCACGGATGACTGAAACGACGCCAGGCGCTTTGAAGGGCATACCGTTAACGGTTCCTTGGATGTCCGAGCCTGTTGAGCTTGATACGTTAATTGCTTGCGTTTTGTCGTTCAAAATGGATGCGCAACCTGACAGTGCAACTGTCAAAGCGATAGCACTTACATAAACTAATTTCATTGTTAATCCCTTGCTTAGATTGATTGAATAGAACTTGCTGTTACGCTAAATCGTACTGCACACCATAAACTTAGTGCGGCGGCATGATACTCGGTGCATCCATAGACCTCAATCAAAAATCAGTATTTCTACTGCGTTCTCGAACAATTATTGCGCTAATGGTATAGCCAGTTGTATCCGCATAAAAATATCGTCTTATCCACAGTATTCCCACATAGTCATGCACGGGAATTGTGGACAGTGCGTGGCGATATTTATCACTCCAAATTACAGCGCGCGCACTTTAACTGTTTTGCCTTTGACCTTCCCTGCATTGAGTTTGCGCACCGCTTCCAAGGCGATATTTCTCGCCACGGCAACGTAAGTGGAAAACTCGGTGACGTTGATTTTGCCGATTTGTTCGCGCGTGTAACCCGCGTCACCCGTGAGTGCGCCCAGCACGTCACCGGCGCGGATTTTTTCTTTGCGTCCGCCCAAAATTTGCAGCGTCACCATAGGCGCGATGAGCGGGGTGTCGTCGCTACTTTCGAGTTCACTTAGCTCATGCCATTCGGGTTCGATGTGCATCATTTGCGCGATGGTGATAATGCGTTTTTTGGAGACCAAGCTAGGCAAAAAACGCCCTGCGACAATGGCAAGGCGATTTTTTTAACGCAGGGAGTGATGGTCAATCGCCAAAACTAGTACGGCTTCGGGTGTGAGTTTGTAGATTATTGAGTACGGATATTTTGAGATAACTAGCTTGCGCGTGCCAACTTTTAACCATGCTTTGCCTAGCATTGGAAAATCTAGCAAGCCATCCACAGAATCAGTGACTAGCTTGGCAACCCGCACCGCCGCCTCTGGATTGTCGCGCGTGATGCGCGTGTGAATTTCTAATAGTTGCGTCCTTGCGTGGCTTGAATACTTAACGCTTCGTTGCATTCTTTAGCCCTAGCATTTTTTTAACGGATTCGGCACTGTGTACGCGTCCCGCTGTCACGTCGTCTAGTCCTTTTTCTACTTGATCTAATAGCCATTCGTCATGGTCTAGCTGGTTGGTCAGGGCTTGTTTTAGTAAAGCGGCGGGGGTTGCTTTGGTGTTTGCTGTAAATCGTTCTAAGCGATTTAAGAGTGTTTTAGGTAGTGCGATGGTGTTCATGGTTAGCCCTCCACGGCGGTGATGTGCGGGCGATGATACACTAAATAGGGCGAATAAATTTACGGCTAGCACCAGCGGATTGCGTAGATAAATGGCGATGTTAAAGCCAAACCAAAACCAAAACCAAAACCAAAACCGGAGCGAATCCATGCGCCATAATCTAAAGCCTATAGAAAATGAAAAGCGGTCTTCAATACCAGAGTCATCGCCACTGCGTGCCCCGCTTCTTTTATCCAGCGTGTTACGAGAGGCATTATTTTTTGCAAGCAATCACAACACTTTCGTTGTACTTCCACATTTTGTTAGATGCGTAGTCAGTCGAAGAACCGAATGAACCGCCTCTCAAAATTTTTACGCGGCACACTCGTACAGTTCAATCGAAAAGCAGCTTTTTATACTGCATTAGCGAGCATTACAGCGCGCGCACTTTAACGGTTTTGCCTTTCACCTTCCCTGCATTGAGTTTGCGCACCGCTTCCAAGGCGATATTTCTCGCCACGGCAACGTAAGTGGAAAACTCGGTGACGTTGATTTTGCCGATTTGTTCGCGCGTGTAACCCGCATCGCCAGTGAGTGCGCCTAATACATCCCCTGCGCGGATTTTTTCTTTGCGTCCGCCCAAAATTTGCAGCGTCACCATAGGCGCGATGAGCGGGGTGTCGTCGCTACTTTCGAGTTCGTTCAGCTCATGCCATGCGGGTTCGATGTGCATCATTTGCGCGATGGTGATGATGCGATGGCGGTCAGTCGGTCCGCATAAACTCAATGCCCAACCGTCTTGATCGGCGCGTCCGGTACGACCAATGCGATGGATGTGAACTTCGGGGTCGGGCGTGACATCGACGTTGATGACGGCTTCGAGTTGGGTGATGTCCAGCCCGCGCGCAGCGACATCGGTTGCCACCAGCACCGAGCAACTGCGATTGGCAAATTGAATCAGCACTTGGTCGCGTTCACGTTGTTCCAAGTCACCATTCAGCGTCAGGGCTTTGATGCCTTGTGCATGGAGGGCTTCAAGCAGCGAACGACATTGTTGTTTGGTGTTGCAAAACGCCAGCGTACTCACGGGATGATAGTGCTTGAGCAAAATGGCAACCGCTTCTAAGCGTTGCTCGTTGTCTATCTTGTAAAAGCGTTGGCGGATTTTGCTTGTCTCATGCTGCTCCAGCAATTTTACTTCTTGCGGATTGTGCATAAATTGACGTGCCAAACGCGCGATGCCGTCGGGATAGGTTGCGGAAAACATCAAGGTCTGACGTGCCGCAGGACAACGCTTGGCAACGTAGGCGATGTCGTCATAAAAACCCATGTCCAACATACGATCCGCCTCGTCCAATACCAGCGTATTGAGCGCGCTTAAATTCAGTGTGCCGCGCTCGATGTGATCCATCAAACGCCCCGGCGTACCCACCACGATGTGCGCACCGTGTTCCAAACTGGCGATTTGTGCGCGCATCACCGAGCCGCCGCACAAGGTTAAAATTTTGATATTGTCCGCCGCGCGTGCCAGACGGCGCAGCTCTTGCGTGACTTGGTCGGCAAGTTCGCGGGTGGGGCATAACACCATCGCTTGCACGCCAAAATGTTTGGGATTCAAGCGCGTCAACAACGACAAGGCGAACGCGGCGGTTTTGCCGCTACCCGTTTTGGCTTGCGCCAATAAATCGTTGCCCGCCAAAGTAATCGGCAGGCTCGCCGCCTGTATCGGGGTCATCGTCAAATAGCCGAGCTGCTGCAAATTCGCCAACATCGCAGGCGATAAAGGCAGTTGCGCAAAAGAATTATTTTCGTTGCTCATGGCTTAATCCTTGCGGCGCGCAGCGGCACGTTTGGCAGAAAAGGATTGGTATTTGGCGGGGCGTTTGCGCGGGTCTTCGACAGGTTTCGGTTTCGGCACCAGCATGTTTTTCGCGATGCTGTTTTTCGCGGCGCGATGCGCCAAAGTGGCGGCGGAAAGAGCCTCGTCGCTGACTTGTAGCGTGACGTGTTCGCCTTGCAAATGATATTCCGCCAGCAATTCTTTGAGCATATGGATGCGCTGCTCGATAGTGTCGCGCTTGCGCATTCCTTCCATCATTTGTTGCGCGTCGGCATTGAGCGTATAGCCGCCGTTCACTTCTTGTATCAAGCCATACGCGGACAAGCGCGCGAACGAATCGGAGACTTTGGCGGGATTAGGAATCACGCCTTGCAACAAATCGGCCGCCGCGCAGATTTCAACTAAATCGGCAGGACGACGCTTGGCGGCGAGAGATAAAGACAGCAACAAAATAGCATCAGCATCGTGAACGGGGTACATAAAAACCTTCAAAAAATAGTGCGCTTCGCGCGCGAGGGCGGCAGTGTAAAGGTTTACGCTCTAAATCCTTAGCACATTCCACACCGCTGCTAGAATGCGCGCCCGCCACTTTTCACTTTTGCCATGTCCGCCACCCTCACCCCGCCACATGAACGCCGCTTGTTGCTGACTCTCGCGGGCATTCAGTTCAGTCACATTCTCGACTTTATGATCATGATGCCGCTGGGGCCGATTTTAATTTCCAGCTTAGGTATTAGCACCCACCAGTTCGGTTTGTTGGTCGCGTCATATAGTTTTAGCGCGGCGTTTTCGGGTTTGTTGGGCGCGACTTTTGTTGATCGCTTCGAGCGTAAAAGTTTGCTGCTGTGGATGTTTGGCTTGTTTGGCGTGGCGACGTTGGCGTGCGCCTTGGCGCCGAGTTTTATCACCTTGCTGATTGCGCGCGCTTTGGCGGGTGCGTTCGGCGGCGTGATGGGTGCGATGGTGCAAACCATCATCGGCGACGTGATTCCGTTTGAACGCCGCGCCGCCGCCAATGGCGTGGTGATGTCGGCGTTCTCGATTTCGACCATCGCGGGCGTGCCGATTTCTTTATGGTTGGCGAACTGGCTAAATTGGCGCGCACCATTCGTGTTGGTCGCGCTGCTCACGGTGATATTCGTGCTGGTCGGGCGGCAGGTATTGCCCACCTTGCGTCATCACATCAGCGCGGAAAAACGCGCCCATCCGTTTGTGCCGATGTTTGCCGTTTTGCGCGAAGCCAATCACCGCCGCGCCTTGCTGTTTTCCGCGTTGATTATTTTTTCGGGCTTTACCGTGATTCCGTATATCACCTTATTCGCGGTACACAATCTGGCGATTAGCCAACTGCAAATCCCGTTGATTTATTTGGCGGGTGGGGCTGCAACGCTGATAACGGCAAGGCTGATTGGGCGATACGCGGATAGCCACGGCAAGGTAAAAGTGTATCGACTGGTGGCAATCGCAGCCTCCGTGCCGCTGCTTATCGTCACGCAAATCAGTGCCGCGCCGCTGTGGTTATGGATGATTTACACCACGGTATTTTTCGTGCTGGTATCGGGGCGCATGATTCCCGCTATGGCGATTATTACCTCCGCCGCCGAACCAAAATTGCGCGGCACATTTATGTCGCTCAACGCCACCGTGCAATCGTTAGCCATGGCACTCGCCAGCAGTTTGGCAGGCTTCATCATCACGCAAAGTGCTACGGGCGAAATTATTCATTACGAAATTGTCGGCTATGTCGCACTGGCGGCAAACGCTGTAGCGATTTGGTTTGTGGCACGCATCGTGATGCACCAAGCGCGTCCGCCCGTCGTCGATGTGGCGTTAAAGTAACTGGATTATTTTTTGCGCAACGGCGTGAGCAGCTCCGCCAGACCGTTGTGATCCAGCTCTTGCATTAGGGCGAGCAGTTGCCCGATTTCGCCTTTGGGAAAGCCTTTGTTGGCGAACCAATTCAAATATCGCCCGGGTAAATCGGCGATTAAATGCCCCTGATATTTACCGAACGGCATGGTGGTGGTGACGAGTTTTTCTAAGTGCGCGCTGTTCATTTTTTCGCCTGAGTGCTCGCCGCCCATTGCGCCGTTAACACCCGCTCAGGGCGCGTTGCAGCAAGCCTGACTAAGTAAGCGCAGCTGGCTTTGTGGATGGTGATGCCGTGATTGCCCGTGATGTATGCCGCGATTGGGTCATGCGTTGTGGGCTTGCAGCACAAGGCGTTTTTGGTGAGTAAATTATTCACGCCGCCGACGCTGATGTGCGCACTTTTCTCACGCGGGCGGCTCACTTTTGCTAGGGGTGCGGCGATGATAATTTTGTGTGGGAATACGCTTTGCAAGGCACGCGCCACCGCCCGTGTACTCAGCGTGCTGCGTCCTAACGCGGCGAGTAAATCCTCTAGTTTGTTGTAGCCTAATTGCTGCGCCAGCTTGTCTTGATTGAGCTCGGTTACGCCCCAGTGTTGCAACTCTTTATCCAATAGCGCGCGCCCTTGCGCGATGCTGTCGCTAATGGTTTGCGCGTTAAACCAAGCGCGTACTTTGGCGCGCGCGCCCGTGCTTTGCAAAAATCCTAGCTGCGGATTGAGCCAGTCGCGACTCGGTGCGCCGTGTTTAATGGTGAGAATTTCGACGCGTTGACCGTTGTGCAATTTAGTATTGAGCGGTGCGATATTGCCGTTGATTTTCGCGCCACGCGTGCGGTGTCCTAAATCAGTATGCAAGCGATAAGCAAAGTCCACAGGCGTTGCGTTGGCGGGTAAATCAATCACTTTGCCTTGTGGCGTGAACACATAAATTTGCTCGCCAAAACTGGCATTTTTGAACTGACTGTCGGGCTGCGTGACCAGCTCTGATTTCCATTCCAAAATCTGCCGCAACCAGACAATTTGCTCATCAAACTGACTGTCCGCTTGCTTGCCTTCTTTGTAACGCCAATGCGCCGCCACGCCCAGCTCGGAAGTTTGGTGCATCTCATGGGTGCGAATTTGCACCTCGATGGGCAAACCGCGTGCGCCCAGCACAGCGGTGTGTATCGAGCGATAGTTATTACTTTTAGGGCGCGCAATATAATCGTCGAATTCGCCCGCGATGGGAGTCCACAACGCCTGCACCGCACCGAGCGCGGCATAACAATCGGACACGCTCTCAACCAAAATGCGCACCGCGCGCACATCAAACAGCTGCTCAAAAGCCAAGCCTTTGCGCTGCATTTTGTTGAGGATGCTATAGATGTGTTTGGGTCGCCCCGTCACGGCTGCGACGATATGTGCCTCGTGCAATTTTCTTTGCAAGGTGGCGATAAAATCAGCGATGTATTGCTCGCGCTCGCCACGCTTTTCTGCCAACAAGCGCGCCACTTTTTGGTACGCCTCAGGTTGCAAATAACGCACTGCTAAATCTTCTAACTCCCACTTGATTTGCCACACACCGAGCCGATTTGCCAGCGGCGCAAAAATGCTGTGCGTCTCGTGCGCGATGCGTTGTTGCTGCACCGCCGCCGCCCCCGATAAATGCCGCAAGGTGTCGGTGCGCAACGCCAATTTAATCAGCACTACGCGAATGTCCTCGACCATCGCCAACACCATCTTGCGCAGATTTTCTAGCTGCGCCGCATCCGCCATCGGCGTGCCTGTTGCGTTAAATGCGGCAAGCTGTTCCATACGCGCCAAGCCTTGCAGCAGCAAACAGACATGGCTACCAAACTGCGCTTCGACGCGCTCGCGCCAGTCGGCTAAACAGCTCGGCACGCGATGCAAAATCGCCGCGATGAGCGTGTCCGCATCCATGTTTAAGCCCTGCAAAATTGTCGCCGCACCCAGCGCGTGATGCAGCACTTTTTCGCCCGTCAGCTCAATTTGCTTGGCATACAGCGGCTCGGCAAATGCGATTGCACGCGCCATCGCCGCTGTTTCGCTAGACGTAAAAACACCGCCGAATTGCGTGAGCAAAGCGGCGGTGTCGAGGGGCTTAATTGCGTGTGTCTGTTGACTTGAAACCATGGCGCATTATTGCATCACTCGCGCCGCTGGCGTGCGGAAAAAATGCCTGCGCAAACAAAAAAGGCTGACATCGCTGTCAGCCTTTTTAGCGTGCCTAAAGGTTACGCTGGCTTGTTAGCGAACAACCCTGACAACGCGCTCATCGCCAGTTTCGACATGTCCGCACCGCCTTCTGGCACTTGACCATTTGGGGTTAAGTGGTCAATCAGTTGCGGCAACAAACTCGACAACTGGCTACCCATGTCCGCCGTATGCAAACCAAATTTTGCGGCGATGTCTTGCAAGCCAGATGAACTCATCGCGCTTTGCAATTGCTCGGCGGACACAGGCAAATTTTTACCCGTACTCACCCATGAAGCCACTTGCTCACCCAAGCCACCCTTGGAAAATTTTTCTACCAAACCTTGCAAACCGCCCACTTGTGGATCGTTGAGCATCCCCATCACCGACTCCATCACATTGCCCTGCGCGCCACTCGCCACCTTGCCCTGTACCGCACCCAAAATACTGTCAAATAAGCCCATGTTAGTTCTCCTGTCGATATTGAAATTCAAAAAGCCAGCTCACAAAAAAATGGCCCAACTTGCATTGAGCCGTGCGCATCATACCGATTTTTAAGCGCAGGGTTGGCGGCTCAAAATTGAATTTCGCTAGGCTATTTAGAAAGTTGCGCGGCAACGATGGCGATGCTTGGCGCGGTGAACGACAGCGCTGGTGCAGGTGCAAACTTTAGACTGCAATAAGTAATCGTCGTAAAAATTAAAGCCGCCGCGCTGAATAGTGCGGCGGCTTTTTTTGCAGGAGGGCAAGGGTTTGCGTAGGCAGTCGATTTATCGGGCGATTTTATCGGGCGATTGTTGCGCCGAGAAAAATTAGCCCTACTTTCATGCCTTCGGTAGAATGCCCAGCTTTGTTTGGCGCGGGAATCAGCATGGTGGCGAAAGCACAGAAGGCACAGGGTTTTGAGGCGGCGATGACGGAGTTGGACGCGCTGGTCGCAGAGATGGAAGGCGGCAAATTGTCGCTGGAAGATGCGCTGACGGCTTATAAGCGCGGCGCGGAGTTGTTGGCGTTTTGCCGCAGCCGTTTGGACGATGCGCAGCAGCAAGTGCGCGTGTTGGAAGACGGTATGTTGAAAGAGTTCGCGGTGCAGAATGAGACGGGACAAAACCTATGAGCTTAGCTAAGCAACCCTTGGATTTTCAGCACTGGACAGCGGCGCATTTAAGCCGCTTTGAAACGGTGTTGGGCGAGCTGTTGCCCGCCGCCAGTATTGCCCCACAACGCTTACACGCGGCGATGCGTTACGCGGTGTTGGATGGCGGTAAGCGGGTGCGTCCGCTGTTGGCGTTTGCCGCTGCCGAGTTGTTCGGCGCGGACATGGCGCGCGCCGACATTGCTGCGGCTTCGGTTGAGCTTATCCACGCGTATTCGCTGGTGCATGACGATATGCCGTGCATGGACGACGATGTGTTGCGGCGCGGTAAGCCGACTTGTCATGTGCAATATGACGAGGCGACTGCGTTGCTGGTGGGTGATAGTTTGCAAACTTTAGCGTTTCAATTATTGGCAGAACATCGCCTAAATGATGACGCAGCGCGGCAATTAGACATGCTCAAATTGTTGGCACAAGCCAGCGGTTCGCGCGGTATGGCGGGCGGGCAGGCGATAGATTTGGCGAGTGTCGGCGTGGCGTTGAGCTTGCCCGAATTGGAGTTGATGCACATCCACAAAACCGGCGCGCTGATACGCGCAGCGATTGTGTTGGGCGCGCAATGCGGCAATGCCACACCCGCGCAACTGGCGCAGTTAGATCATTTTGGTAAATGCGTCGGGCTGGCGTTTCAAGTGGTGGATGACGTGTTGGACACCGAAGCCGACACCGCGACCTTGGGCAAAACCGCAGGCAAAGATGCCGATCACGACAAGCCCACTTATGTGAGCTTATTGGGTGTGAAAGCAGCGCGTGAAATGGCGCAGCAGTTGCATCAAGACGCGTTAAAAAGTTTGGACGAATTTGGTGCGGCTGCGCAACGCTTGCGCGAACTTGCCGACTTTATTGTGTTGAGAAAATTCTGATGTATAAATTATTGGACACCGTCACGAGCGTTGCAGCACTGCGCGGTTTAGAGCGTGCGCAGTTGCCGCAGTTGGCGATGGAGCTGCGCGAATTTTTAGTCGAATCAGTAAGCAAAACGGGCGGACATTTGTCGTCCAATTTAGGCACGGTAGAGCTCACCCTCGCGCTGCACACCGTGTTCAACACGCCTGACGATAAGCTGGTGTGGGATGTCGGTCATCAAACCTATGTACATAAAATTTTGACGGGTCGGCGCGCTGCGATGAGCACCTTGCGCATGACGGGCGGCATCGCGGGCTTTCCAAAACGCGAAGAAAGTTCGTTTGATACCTTTGGTACGGGACATTCCAGCACCTCGATTTCGGCGGCACTGGGTATGGCAATCGCAGCAAAGCTGAATGGTTCGGAACGGCGCGCGGTGGCGATTATTGGCGATGGTGCGATGACGGGCGGCATGGCATTTGAAGCGATGAATAACGCGGGGGCGATGGACGCGAATTTGCTGGTGATTTTGAACGACAACGATATGTCGATTTCTAAACCCGTCGGCGCGTTGAATAATTATTTGGCGAAGCTGATGTCGGGACGTTTTTATTCGGCGATGCGCAACACGGGTGAAAAAGCCTTGCGCGGCATTCCGCCCATCCACGAATTAGCCAAGCGCGCTGAAGAGCATGTCAAAGGGATGGTTACGCCTAGCACCATGTTTGAGCAGTTTGGCTTTAACTACATCGGTCCGATTGATGGGCACGACATCAATGTGTTGCTCGATACTTTAAGCAATATCAAGAAGCTCACAGGCCCGCAATTTTTGCATGTGGTCACGCAAAAAGGTCGTGGCTACGACAAGGCGGAAGCAGATTGTTTGCTCTATCACGGTGTGAGCAAATTCGACCGCAGCAGCGGCATCATGCCGAAAGCCGCGCTGTTGCCAACCTACACGCAAGTGTTCGGACAATGGTTGTGCGACATGGCGGAGGCGGATGCGCGCGTTATCGGCATCACCCCCGCGATGTGCGAGGGCTCTGGGATGCAAGCCTTTGAGGGAAAATTTCCCACACGTTATTTTGATGTCGGCATTGCCGAACAACATGCGCTAACTTTTGCGGCGGGCTTGGCGTGCGACGGCTACAAACCCGTGGTGGCGATTTATTCGACGTTTTTGCAACGCGCTTACGACCAGCTGATACACGACATCGCGATTCAAAATTTGCCCGTGATTTTGGCGATAGATCGCGGCGGACTGGTGGGCGCGGATGGCGCGACACACGCGGGTAGTTTCGATTTAAGTTTTTTGCGTTGCGTGCCGAATATGACGGTGATGACGCCCGCCGACGAAAATGAAACGCGGCAAATGTTGTTTACCGCGATGCAACTCAACAC